>JAAZFZ010000194.1 GCA_012511485.1 Clostridiales bacterium
CCCGTTTCAAAAAACTCCGTAACGGGGGTGAGATTCCTGAATTCAGGGGGGTCACGGTGTATCTCCCATTCCGGGGCATTAATTTCACCAAAGCCGTCAATCGGTCTGCCCAGAACATCAACTACGCGCCCGAGCACCTTTTCGCCCACAGGCACGGTTATGCCCTTTCCGGTGTCCTTAACGGTCGTACCGCAGCAGAGGCCTTCTGTAGCTTCAAGAGCGATGCATCGCACAATGCCGGGTGCAACATGGGAGGAGACCTCCATATGTGCACCGCCCTGCGTGACCAAAAGATTTTTAGCCGGCGGCTCATTGCCTGCTTCAAACCTGATATCAAGAACGGGGCCGCTGATTTTTATTATTTTGCCTTCATTTTCAAGCATAGTCGTTATCTCCACCGCGCAGCGCCTCAGCCGACCCCGTGATTTCTGTAATCTCCTGAGTTATGGCTGCTTGACGTGCAATATTATATTGGATTTTGAGTTTTTTCAGGATTTCGTCCGCATTATCTTTGGCACTTTGCATGGCATTCATCCTTGCAAAGTGCTCGCTCGCATAGGCTTGAACAAGTGAGCCGAAAATGATTCCCACAAGGTACTGCGGTACAAGCAGATGAAAAACCTCCTCGGGTGACGGGTCATAAATAATATCATGCTCGGCAACATCAATATCGACGCTCTCATAGTCGCTCATTCTGATTGGAAGTATGCGGCGAACAGTAGGTACACCCTGAACCTTCCCGTAAAACTCAGATGAAATGATATAAACCTGGTCCGTTTTGCCCGCATCATACATATCAATAATATCAAACATTAGCTGGCGGGCATTGAATAATGACGGGTCCTGGCTAAAGCCCAAAAGCTCAATGTCAGGCTCTCTGTATTTGCTTTTAAAAAACTCCCTTGCAATTATGCCGACAGTAATGAGAACAGTGCAGTTGTGGCTTTGGACTTCCTTGAGAGCAAACTCAAGAATATTCGAGTAATAAGCACCTGCCATACCTTTATCACCGGCAATTACAATATATGTGCGTGTGTGCTCACCCTTTTTTATCAGATATGGGTGCTTGATATTTCTGGAGGAGCGAATAATATCCTTCATGGTTGCCCTGACTCGCATGAGATACCTATGGTTGTATTCAATATGAGGCATAACCCTTTTCATCCTGGCGGAGGATATAAGGTTCATAGCATTGGTTATTTTTTTTGTCTGTTCAACTGCGCCGATATGATGACGAATCTCATTTGCGTTGTTCATTTTCCTCTCCTTTGAAAAATGACTGCATTTCGTGCACAAGCAAATCCTTTTCGCTGTCCGAAAGCATACCCGAGGTATCTATGGCGCAAAGAGTTGAATTGCAGGCAAGCTTCATGTGTTCAAGCAGCCTTCTTCTGCAATCCAAAACCTGCTTTTCAGGGATGCTTTTAAATAAATTATTTGAATGAGCAAGGAGGATGCAGACCTGAGCAGAGAGCTTGAGAACATCGTCCTGCCTCTGCTTTAGCAGCTCGGTGAGCTTTTCGCCCCTGCTGAGAAGCTGAGCGGTAGAAGCATCAATATCTGCGCCGAACTGTGCAAACACTGCAGTATCCCTGTATTGGGCAACCTCAAGCCTCAGAGAGCCGGAAACCTTTTTCATCGCATCATGCTGTGCGGAACGGCCAACTCTGGAAACGGAAAGCCCGACATTGACTGCCGGCCGGATACCCGCATTAAAAAGCTCACTTTCAAGGTAAATCTGCCCGTCGGTTATAGATATAATATTTGTGGGTATATATGAGGAAATATCTCCCGCCATTGTTTCAACTATGGGCAGGGCTGTCATGGAGCCACCGCCTAACTCATGGCTTAGCTTTGCCGCTCTTTCAAGCAGACGGCTGTGAAGATAAAAAACATCTCCCGGGTAAGCCTCACGCCCCGAAGGCCTGCGCAACAGCAAAGACATTGCTCTATATGCGACTGCATGCTTGCTCAAATCATCATAGACAATAAGAACATCCTTGCCGTCATACATAAACTTTTCGGCAATAGAGCAGCCGGCATAAGGTGTGAGGTATTGTAGAGAGGAGCAATCCGAAGCGGTTGAGGCAACAATAACCGTGTGCTCCATTGCACCCACTTTTTCAAGTGTATTGGCTATTTGGGCTATCGTTGAAGCCTTCTGACCGATTGCGCAGTATACACAGATAACATCGCCCTTGCGCTGGTTTATCATTGCCGAAAGGGCTATTGCCGTTTTACCCGTCTGCCTGTCGCCGACAATAAGCTCACGCTGACCTCTGCCAATTGGTATCATGCTGTCAATGGCAAGCAGGCCTGTTTCAAGCGGCTTATTGACCGAAGACCTTTGCATGATTGTGGGTGCATGACATTCGACCGGTCGGGTTTCTGTGCAGACTAATTCCTTGCCGTCAAGCGCTCTGCCGATGGGGTCAATAATTCGCCCCAAAAGCTGATAACCGACACAAATATCGGCAACATGCCCCGTTCCCTTAACGATGCACCCGGGCACAACAGCGGAGCTTCTGCCCAGCAAAACTGCCCCGCCGCCTTTTTCATTCAGGTCAAGTACAAGCCCGTATTCTTCTTCGCCGAACTCGAGCAATTCTCCATAACGGCTGTGCGGCAGCCCGTCGACATGAATAATGTCATCCGCGCTGCTTTTTACAACGCCATAGTCATATATCTTTGGAACATATTCATATTTTTTGATTTTTTCTTTTAAAAAGGAACCGATTGATTCCACTTCAAAATTTAGCATAACCTGCCCCTTAACCGTAATAGGTTTCAGATATTAATTAAAAAAGCTGCGCCGTATTTCATTGAGGCGTGAAACAATGTCGGAATTATAGACCTTGCCGTCAATAAAAGCTGAAAAACCGCCAATTAATGAATTATCCTCTATGACCTTAAAATCAATATTCGTCCCCAGCAGCCTTTCAAAGCCGCTGGTAATAGCCCTGATATCCTCTTCGTCGTATGGACGGGCAATTTTTAATATAGCCTGCTGCACAGAATCATTCCGCCTTCCTGAAGAAATCATTGATAATGCTTTTGTTATCTTCGGGGCTTATTTCACGCTGAAGTATCTGCTTAGCGATATCAATGGCTATCTCAGCGATTTCATCACGCATTCCTTCAATTTTGCTTATTCTTTCAGCCTCTGCTTTTTCATGGGCTTCCTTAATTATCAGGTCGGCCTGATTTTTCGCCTTATCAACAATATCCTCTGCCGTTTCGTTTGCCCTTTGCGTGTTCTCGCGGATAATCTGCTTTGCCTTGTCATCACATTCGGCAAGCCTTTGATTGTACTGCTCCTCAAGCGCAAGAGCTTTCTTCTCAGCTTGTTCGGAAGTCTGCATCTCATTTTCGATTCTCTCAGACCGTGCTCTCATGAATTTTACAACGGGTTTATATACAAGCCTTTTTAGAACGAAAAAGAGTATCAGGATATTAATAAGGTGAATTACTAAGTCAATTGGATATAGCTCCATATTACTGACAACTCCTTATTATTTGAGGGTGAATATCATAATCAGTGCGGTAACAAAACCGTAGATTGCAGTCGATTCCGTAAGCGCAAGACCGAGAAGAAGGATTGAGTTGATTTTCCCTGAAGCTTCAGGCTGCCTTGCAACGGCATCCGCTGCCTTTCCTGTAGCAAGCCCCATGCCTAAGCCCGCCAGAGCGCAAGAGAAAATTGCAACACCAGCACCAATTGCTATTAATCCGACATTCATACTTTTATCCTCCGTTTTATTATTGATTTATTCGACAGCCTCGTTTATAAATGTCAATGAAAGTGTGACAAATATAAATGTTTGTATCAGCGGATGGAAAACATTGAAATAAAGCCCGAGTATGCTTGGAATCCCGACTGCCGCATTGCCAAGCGCCATATAAAGAAGGTCCATGACAATCATTCCGCCAAGCATATTGCCGAAAAGACGGCAGGCAAGGGAAACAGGGACGGCTATGTCCGTAACTATTCTTATCGGGAAGACGATGGGCGTAGGGGACGCCATGCTTTTTATTCTGCCGAGAATGCCCTTGCGCTTAATGCCATAGTAGTTTATTAACATAAAGGTAATAATCGCAAGAGTGAAGGTGAGAGTAATATCGGCAGTTGGCGCACGAACACCGAAAAGCTCCACAGCCGCACAGGAAATCATAAACACCGCAACGGTGAAAATGTATGCGCCCAAATTATCACCCAGCTTACCGACCTTCGAATCAGTGTACTTTTCAACGCTTTCAACTGCAAGCTCAATTAAACTTTGAAGACCCTTGGGCGAATCCTTCATTCTGGGAACAACAAAAGCCCTGAAAAGAACAGACAAAATAATCAGCACTACCATTATTATCCATGTATACACCACAGTCAAGCTGAAATTAAAACCGAAAATATCAATGCGTTCAGCCCAAAGAGAAACCTCAAAGCCCTCAGATTCACGCTTGCCGAAAATCAGGGTTATTAGACCTACAACAGCAA
>JAAZFZ010000195.1 GCA_012511485.1 Clostridiales bacterium
ACCTTAACCGCATTGACGACATCTGCGGAATTGCCGGAGGTGCTCAAAGCTATCAAGGTATCAAAAGAATTTCTTGAATATCCCCAAACCTGCAGCGCAAATATGATATCGGGAGCCACATCATTGAGAAAAGCCGTCATGAGAGCGGAGTGAGAGCAAAGTGAAATTGCAGGCAATGCACCCTGAAGGTTTGATGTGATTTTCTGAGCGTCATCAATTCCTTCAAACATTTCCTTTTCTTCCTTGCTCAGCTCCCTTTTGGATATAAAGCCCTTCATAAGTTCCCCGACAATATGGTCACTGTCGGCAGCACTGCCACCGTTGCCGCAGGCAAGCACCTTGCCGCCGTTATCATAGCTGTCACAAATGATATCATATGCGCTCATGATATCATCGGATAAATAGAGCAGTAACGGATAACGCTCAAGAAACTCATTAAAAATCTGTTCAACATTTTTCATAATCAATAACCTCATGCAAAAGCGACGCCCAAAGCAGCAAAATCACCGATTGAATCGCCCAGCATGGCGGGTATAATTTTGCAGCATTCGAGCGAATGGCTCAGCGCTTCCTTTCTCAAAGTTTTTTTAACCGAGTCAATCATTAAATCCCCGGACCGTTCAAAAATACTGCCAATGATAACAGCCTCAGGGTTGAGGATATCAATAAGAATTGCCAGCCCCTGCCCGAGCTTATCGCCGCAGATTTTATAAACTTTCAAAGCCAGCTCGTCGCCTTCTCTTGCAGCCATTGCAACGCTTTTTGCGGTAATTCCGTCCGACTTTTTTGCAAGCTCTGAAAGAGAAGATTTGCCGCCCTTTTTGGTATGTTCGGAAAGCAACGCTTTTGCTAACCTTGCCAAGCCTCCGCCACTGCAAAAGCCCTCAAATGAGCCGGACTTGCCATAACCCTCCGGCCCGTTTTTTTCAAGCCTTATATGGCCAACTTCACCCGCCATGTCGTTTGTACCCGAATAAAGCCTGCCGTTAAGAATAAGCCCTGCACCCATGCCTGTTCCGAATGTCAAAAAGATGAGGTTATTATAACCCCTCCCTGCTCCGAAACGCCATTCAGCTATTGCACAGGCATTTGCATCATTCTGCAGGTTAACCTTCACTCCGTATTTTTTTCTGAGAAGTGAGCATATGGGGACTTCATCCCAATCAGGAAGGTTGGGAGGGCATTTAATAACTCCCTCCACGCTGTCAAGCGGGCCGCCGCAGCTAATACCTATGCCGATTAGATTATCGCTTGAAATTCCGTTCCTATTTAGTATTGTATCAATCGAGTTGAAAAAGTCAAACATGACTGCCTCCCACCCTCTGGGCTGATTAGTGGGAAAGATGATTTTATCAATAATAAAAGTTTCATCGCATTTTTCGGGGATTTCTCCCCTGCCGAGAATAACGGCACATTTAGTGCCCCCGATGTCAAGACCCAAAGAAAACTCTTTCATATCATCACCTTAAAAATGCGGCACAACACTGCACCGCTTATAACGAGAATTATATCCTATTAGTTCCCAAAAATCAAGGAATAAAAGTGTCGATAAGCATTAACAATAAATAATAAAGTCCGGAGGTTTAGCAATGTTTGTTACTCTATTGCGAGTGGTAATAATTTATATTTTGGTAATTGTATCAGTCAGATTAATGGGAAAAAGACAAATCGGCGAAATGCAGCCAACAGAACTGGTTATCACGATTCTACTCTCCGAAGTTGCGGCACTTCCGATTCAGGATAGCAGCCAGCCGATTATTAATTCAATAGTAGCTGTTTTACTTTTGGTTTCATTTGAAATAATCAACTCAATATTAAGCTTAAAAATCGGAAAATACCGCACTCTGGTTCAGGGCAACTCTTTGATAGTTATTCGAAATGGTGTTATTGACCAAAAACAAATATTGCGCCTGCGCCTAACAGTCGATGACCTGCTGGAGTCCTTGCGTGAGCAGGGAGTTTTTGATATTAAGGATGTGGAATATGCCATATTGGAAACAAACGGCAAAATAAGTGTATTGCTCAAGCC
>JAAZFZ010000196.1 GCA_012511485.1 Clostridiales bacterium
AAAATATATAAATCCTGCTTCAGGGGCGCAGGGGCATACAGGCATTTTATTCCGAGTGTTGTGCGTCACCTGAGCGCAAGAGAAGAATTTGTGACTGCTTATACCCCCTATCAGGCTGAGCTGAGCCAGGGAGTTCTGCAGACTATTTTTGAATACCAGACCATGATATGCACTCTTACGGGCATGGATGTTTCTAACGCCGGAGTGTATGACGGCGCCCATGCCGCTGCGGAGGCGGCAGCAATGTTTCGTGACAGAAAGAGGAAAAAAACGGTAGTCAGCGCCAGCATAAAGCCCTCGACTTTGAGTGTTATCCGTACATACAGCGAGGCATCATCCTCAGAGCTTGTCATTGTCCCTGCAAGGGAAGGTAAAACCGACCTTGACGCATTGAAGGCGGCGGTCGACGACAAAACCGCCTGCGTTTACATTGAGCAACCGAATTATTACGGCATTGTCGAGGACGCTGCGGCTGCTGTTGAAATTGCACATTCAACCGGAGCAAAGGCTGTTATGGGCTGCTACCCCGTTTCGCTTGCCGTTCTCAAAACCCCCGCTCAATATGGTGCCGATGCCGCAGTCGGCGAGGCTCAGTGCCTGGGTATGCCTCTTAGCTTTGGCGGCCCCTATCTCGGCTACATGGCAACTACAGCTTCAAACATGAGAAAGCTGCCCGGCAGAATTGTGGGTCAGACTTCGGATAATGACGGCAGGGAGGCTTATGTCCTTACCCTTCAGGCACGGGAACAGCATATTCGCCGTGAAAAGGCTTCCTCAAGCATCTGCTCAAATGAGGCTCTATGCGCCCTTACCGCTACAATTTATTGTGCCGCCATGGGCAGGGAGGGCTTGCGTCAAGCCGCACTGCAATGCACCGCAAAAGCTCAATATGCCGCAAAAAAGCTTTGTGAAATCCCGGGCTTTAATCTCAAGTTCGGCGGTTTTTTCTTCAATGAATTCGTAACCTCCTGCCCTGTTAATACTGACGAGCTGATGAAAAGGCTTGATGAGAACAATATACTCGGCGGTCTGCCTGTGATGGTTGACGGTGAAAAATGCATTCTCTGGTGCGTGACTGAGGTCAACACCGTCAAAGAAATTGACACGCTTGCGAATATTATTGGGGAGGTGGTTTGAGTGAGTTCGCTTATTTTTGAAAAAAGCAGAGAGGGCAGGCGCTGTGCCGTCATCCCGAAATGTGAACTAAAAGCAGAGATACCGGCTCAGCTAATCAGACAAACCCCGCCTAAACTGCCTGAAATTGCGGAGGTTGACCTTGTGCGCCACTACACAAACCTTAGCCGCAGGGCATACGGAGTGGACAACGGCTTTTATCCCTTGGGCTCCTGCACGATGAAATATAACCCAAAAATCGACGAGGATGCAGCTAGCTTGAAGGGCTTTACGGATATCCACCCGTTGCAGAGCATTCAGAGCGTTCAGGGCTGCCTTGAGGCAATGTATATGCTTAAAACATACCTTTGTGAAATTACGGGCATGGATGACATGACGCTTCAGCCAGCCGCCGGAGCGCACGGTGAATTCACCGGCCTTTCAATGATAAGAACATATCTTAGCAGCATAGGTCAGGGGTACAGGACGAAGCTTATTGTTCCCGATTCGGCGCACGGAACAAACCCCGCAAGTGCCGCAATGAACGGCTTTGATGTGGTAAACATCCCCTCCACACAGCAGGGCTTTGTTGACCTTGAGGCACTGAGAGCTGCTGTGGGTGAGGATACTGCGGCTCTTATGCTCACAAACCCGAATACGGTCGGCCGTTTTGACGAAAATATCCTTGAAATTACGGATATTGTTCACAGTGCGGGCGGGTTGGTTTATTATGACGGTGCCAACATGAATGCGGTTATGGGGCTTGCAAGGCCGGGTGACATGGGCTTTGATGTTGTTCATCTAAACCTTCACAAAACCTTTGCAACTCCGCACGGAGGAGGCGGCCCGGGCAGTGGACCTGTCGGCTGCAAGGCAAGGCTTTCTGCGTTCCTGCCCTCCCCCGTTGTTACTTGCAATGAGGGTAAATATGAGCTCATCACTCCCGAAAGCACAATCGGCTCCGTTGGCTCCTTCTATGGCAATTTCCTTGTCTGTATAAAGGCACTCGCTTATATTATGACACTCGGAGCGCAAGGCATAAGGGAAGTGAGTGAAAATGCCGTTCTCAATGCAAATTACCTCATGGAGATGCTTAAAGATACCTATGATATTCCTTTTGAAGGGCCGTGTATGCACGAATTCGTCATGAGCCTTGAGCGGCTCAAAAAGGAAACTGGTGTTAATGCCTCCGACATTGCAAAGGGGCTAATAGACCTCGGGATTCACCCGCCGACTATGTACTTCCCGCTTATCGTCCATGAGGCCCTCATGCTCGAGCCGACTGAAACCGAAAGCAGAGAAACTCTTGACAATGCAATACAGGCTTTTAAAAAGCTCAAGCAGACAGCACTTGAAAACCCGCAGGCTCTTCACGACTCTCCCGTAACGACACCCATAGGCAGGCCTGACGAAACGGCGGCTGTCAGATACCCTATTTTAAAATACAGTTTTACTGAATAAAGGAGATTTGATATGGCAATATTCAGACCTTTTAAAGCAATCCGTCCTCTCCCGGAATATGCGGCAAAGGTTGCCGCCCTGCCCTACGATGTCATGAATAGCGCTGAGGCAAGAGTAATGGTGGAGAACAACCCCTTCTCGTTCCTTCATGTTGACAAGGCGGAGGTTGACTTGCCCGAGGGCATCAACATATATACTGAGCAGGTTTATCTCAAGGCAAGGGAAAATCTTGATAAGCTTGAGGCGGAAAACATCTGCAAGGCGGAAAAGAATGACTGCTTTTATATTTACAGGCAGATTATGAACGGCAGAAGCCAGAACGGAATTGTCGGCTGTGCCGCAATAGACGATTATATCAACAACACCATCAGAAAGCATGAGCTTACCAGAGCGGACAAAGAGGCAGACAGAATCAATCATGTCGATTTCTGCAATGCCAACACAGGCCCGATTTTCCTGACCTACAGAGAGAGAGAGGATATCTCCTCAACTATCGAAAAATGGAAGAATGAGCATAAGCCCATATATGATTTTATAACCGATGATGGAATCAGCCACACCGTTTGGGTTATTGACTGCAAGGATACGATTGAGCTGATTAAAGAAGAACTCGCCGCCGTTGATTATTTTTATATTGCGGACGGTCACCACAGGTGCGCTTCCGCCGTTAAGGTCGGGCTTAGGAGGCGTGACGCAAGCCCCGGATATACCGGAGATGAGGAGTTTAATTTCTTCCTTGCGGTTCTGTTTCCGAGAAACGAGCTTGAAATTATGGACTACAACAGGGTTATTAAGGACCTCAACGGTTACACGCCTGAGCAGTTTATCGCAAAGATTTCGGAGAATTTCGAAATAACCCCCGCCCCGGTCGGCAAGCCTTATAAACCTGAAAAAAAGCATAGCTTCGGTATGCTTCTTAACTCAAGGTGGTATATTCTCACCGCAAAGCAGGGCAGCTTTGACAGCAGTGACCCCGTAGCCCGTCTGGATGTTTCGATTCTGCAGAATAACCTTATCTCCCCGGTTCTCGGCATAGATGACCCGAGGACGGATAAGAGGATAGATTTTGTCGGAGGAATCAGGGGTCTCCCTGAGCTTGAGCGCAGAGCCGGCAGTGATATGGTGCTTGCATTTTCAATGTACCCGACAACGCTTGACGATTTGATGGATATTGCCGATGCAGGCAAAATAATGCCGCCGAAAAGCACCTGGTTTGAGCCAAAGCTTCTCAGCGGACTGTTTGTTCACAAGCTGGTGTAAAAAATCATACTTTGAGCGTGCGGCAAATTCACCGCACGCTCACATTTTTTATTTATTCTTCGCTGTTCATTTCGCTGTTAATTGCATTGCAATTTTTGTTTGGCAAATAAATTTCAATCTTTAAAGTCTGTCGTTATTTTTTGAACTCCAGATTTTTTCGGCATATTCGTTAATTGCCCTGTCTGCCGCAAAGCGACCCGCCCCCGATATGTTTATCAGTGACATTTTGTTCCATCGTTTTTTGTCATTCCACATCGCTTCCGCATTTAACTGTGCCTTGTGATAATCCGCAAAATCAGCAAGAACCATGTAGGGGTCATGGTGGACGATTGTGGAGCCGATTTCGGGGAAAGACTTGCCGTTTATGCTGTTGTGGTTGATAAAATCAATTACCCTCCTTAAATCGGAGTTGTTGGAATAATAATTCATGGGAACATACCCTGTCTGCTTGAGCTGTGCAACCTCCTCGGTAGTCATGCCTAAGATTATCATATTATCGTCGCCTACCGCCTGACGGATTTCAATATTTGCACCGTCAAGAGTGCCCAAAGTAATTGCGCCGTTGAGCATGAGCTTCATATTGCCCGTGCCGCTGGCCTCCGTACCCGCAAGAGAAATCTGCTCGCTGATTTCGGCGGCAGGCATGAGGTTTTCTGCCATGGTTACATTGTAATCCTCAACATAGAGAACCTTCAAGCGCCCCCTGATATCGGGGTCATTGTTAATCATATCACCGATTGCGCAGATAAAGCTGATTATCTTCTTTGCCATAAAGTAGCCTGAGGCTGCCTTCGCGCCGAAAATATATGTGTGAGGGGTAAAGTCGGCATTCGGATTCTCCTTTATCGCCAAATATCTCGAAAGAATATTAAGAGCATTCAGGTGCTGGCGTTTATA
>JAAZFZ010000197.1 GCA_012511485.1 Clostridiales bacterium
ACAGTCAGGATATCTGCTTTGTGCCGGGCGGTGACTATGCAAGATTTATTGAGGAGTTCACGGGCAGGCATTTTGAGAGCGGGAGCTTTATAGACACCGAGGGCAGAGTTCTCGGGGAACATAAGGGGATCATCAGGTACACAATCGGCCAGAGAAAGGGTCTGGGGCTGGCACTGCCGCACCCGATGTATGTTTACGATAAGGATTTGAAGAATAATTCGGTTATCCTGAGTGATGAGAAAAAGCTTTTTTCAAAGAGCTTTGACGCTGAGGATATCAATCTCATAGTCTGCCAAAGCATCGAAAAGCCAATGAGAGTAAAGGCACGTGTCAGATATAAGCAGGTTGAGAAGTGGGCAACTGTTGAGCAGACGGGTGAAAACTCCATTCATGTTGAATTTGACTCGCCCCAGAGAGCCATTACAAAGGGTCAGGCGGTTGTGCTCTATGACGGGGATTATGTTGTCGGCGGAGCGACAATAAAATGAATACGGCATTAAAAAAGGTGGGATTTATCCCCGCCTTTTTTTAATAAACTGCTTTGACATTTTTTCAGGATTGTGCTATTCTCATAGAGTTATTTTGAATCGAGGGATTAATATGATTGGCACACTGGTAAATGTCGGAGCTATCGTTATAGGTGCTCTGATTGGCCTTCCGCTTAAAAGGGGGCTGCCAAAGAAGCTGAGTGATTCGGTGATGAAGGGCCTCGGTCTTTGCACGCTGTTCATCGGAATTACGGGTATTCTCGAGGGCAAAAAGACCCTTGTGCTGATAGTATCAATGGTTATCGGTGCTATCCTCGGCGGTCTTGCCGATTTGGACGGCAAGCTCAACAGGGGCGCAAAATGGCTGGAAAGGAAGCTGACCAAAAAAAGTGCAGACGATTCGGAAGATAAGAAAAGCACCTTTGCCCAGGGCTTTGTAACCGCAACTCTGCTGTTTTGCGTTGGAGCAATGGCAATAGTCGGCTCACTCCAGAGCGGGCTTACGGGCAACAACGAAACGCTTTTCACCAAATCAATTCTTGACTGTGTTGCAGCCATTATTTTTACATCCACATTCGGTTTTGGCGTTGTGTTTGCGGTGGTTCCCGTGTTCGTCTATCAAGGCTCGATTACCCTGCTTGCGCATTGGGTTTCTCCCTTCCTGAGCAACAGCGTTATTGCGGAGATGACCGCAGTCGGCTCCCTTCTGATTATCGGCCTTGCTATGAATATGCTGGGCATCACAAAGATTAAGGTTATGAATTACATACCAGCAGTTTTTCTGCCAATAGTTCTTTGTATGTTTATGTGAACCTTTATTTAAGGTGAGTATCAGCTTGACGCACAATGCAGCAAACGGGTTTGCCTATTGCGAAAAGTACAAATTTAATACTAAAAAAATTGAGGGAATGGTCTTGACCATTCCCTGTTTTAATAAAAGGATATTAAAGTTGCAAGTTTTCTCAGGATTATTCCACAATAGCGCAAATGACAGTCATATCGTCCTCCTTGCCCTTGACACGGCGGTGCCTTGCGAGTTCGGCAATTCTTTGGGCAAGGGCCTGGGCACTGCTCCCCTTCCATGCCTTTAGCTCGGCAATTATCCATGAGCCGTCACTGCCGATTATTCCGTCAGAAACCATTACAACAACATCGCCCGGCTCAAGGTTAGCATATGCCTTTTCAAAGCTGATTTCACGCAGGATTCCCGCAGGCAGTGCGGAAAGCTCAAGGGCAGCCACCTTATTCTTTTTTCTCACAAAGGAAGCGGCGCCTCCCGCTTTTAAAAACTCCGCCTTTCCGCTGAAAAGGTCAATGCTCACAACATCGAGGGTTGCAAGGGATTCATCAATGCCCTTTATGAGCAGGGCAGAGTTGGTGAGCCTGAGCGAGCATTCAAAATCAATGCCCGCCTTGACGAGCGACGAGAATATTTCAGTCGCCAGAGCAGAGTCAACCGCCGCCCTCCCGCCGGTTCCCATGCCGTCGCTGAGAATCATCACTTCATGGCCGTTGCCGTCGTCAAAGCATTCAAAGTAATCCCCGCAGTACTCGTTCTCTTTATAGGGAATCTGAGCAGCACCGAGCCTGACCTTTATTGAGACACGCTGAGAGAAGGTCATCAGGGTGCATTCATCATTAATAACAATGCAGGGCAAATCAAAATCCTTGTCACATGCTTTGCTGATTGCACGGGTGAGCAGGGTTTTATTGACTGAGGAATCGAGCGCACCTGTCTGAATGCTTAGGCACATCCGCCCGAGGTGGTTGACAATGCAGCTGACCGCATACACACGGATATCAAAAGACTGACAAACCTCCGAGGCAAGGCGGGCAAGCTCCGGCTCAAAGCTCACCGTTTTGCCCAAATCCTTAGCCATAGACCTCAGCAAACACGCAACACCTTCAAATTGGTCGGTTACAACCTCCCTTATCTGAGCCACACGCTGTGCTGTACCCCGTTTCGATACCATGTTTAGATAATGCTTGTTAAAAGAAGATATCATTTCACTTTGCCTTATACATCGTTCACTCAGTGGCTCCCCGAGCATATCCGTTGAAAGGCACTCATCCTTTTTTAATATATCCGCAAGTGCGCCGAAGGCCTCCTGTGTTTCCTTGTGGCACGCTTTCCAGCAATGCGTATAAAGCCCGCAGGAGGAACAGATATCTTCACGCACCTTTAAAAAGACAGCTTCATTCTCCGGCTGTGCCATGCGGCTGAGCCCTTTTGAAACCTTTTCTATATAATCCGATATTATTTCAATTGCACCGGCGGTGGTTGAAAGCTTCATGATAACCGCGGTTTTATTGTTATCCTCCGGGACAGGGACAGGCAGCCTTACAAGGTGTTTTTTCAAGGATTCCAGCCTGCTTGAGGGTATGGCTATGAAAACGGCGGTAGCAATTGAACTTTCTATGAGAACGGTTACGGCAAATGCTTCGCCGCTGACAAGAGCGGATAAGCCGCATACAATAGTAAAAACTCCGCCAATACCCAGTTGGCCTATAGGTGAAAAAATTCCCGCAAGCAGCCCTCCAAGGGCGAAGGTTGCCGCAAGGGAAGGGGTGTTAGTTATAAGGCCGATTGAAACGCCTGCACAAATACCAGCTATGCTGCCGCCTGTTTCCCTTGCAAAGCGGGCAAAAATAAGTATGATGAATATGGATATAAGCCGTGCGGGTATGAAGCCCTTGACTGAAAAGACAGAAAGGGACATAAAAAACACACATGCCGTTATTATTACACAGGCGGTTTCCTGAGTGCTCAGGCTAAATCCTCCCCCCGGCAGGGGACGAATTTCCGTTACCCTTTTGAGAAAATATGAAACTCCGCCCGCCAGAACGGATTCACTGATATATATGAGGGTTCCGTTAAGTGAAAAGCCGACTGCCAGCATTGTTGTTATACCTGAGGCAAGGCAGCAGAT
>JAAZFZ010000198.1 GCA_012511485.1 Clostridiales bacterium
GCTTGCACTGAATACCTAAAGTAGTCTGTACTCTGTGTTTTATGTTATTTTGAATCTTTTCAATCTCAGAATACTTTTCGAGCAGGCTTTTGTCAGCAAGCTCTACCTTGACTTCAAGAGTATCCGTAAAGCCTTCCCTGCGGATAACAAGCTGATAATGACCGCCGATTTGTGCGGAGCCGACAAGTACACTTTCTATCTGAGACGGGAAAACATTGACGCCCCTGATTTTCAGCATATCGTCACTGCGGCCTTTTACTTTGTCCATCCTGACTCCGGTTCTGCCGCATTTGCAGGGCTCATAATTAAGCCTTGATATATCTCTAGTGCGGTAGCGCAGGAGCGGTATCCCTTCTTTGAGCAGAGTTGTTACAAGCAGCTCACCCGTTTGACCCACATCAAGCGGCTCAAGTGTCTGCGAGTCAACGATTTCGGGTATAAAATAATCCTCATTGAAATGAAGCCCGTCACGCTCTTGACATTCCCCCGATACTCCGGGACCCATTAGCTCACTCATACCGTAGTTATCCGTTGCGAAAAGCCCCCAGCCCTTTTCGACCTGCGTTCTCATTTCCGGGGTACACCCCTCCGAACCAAATAGTCCTAGGCGAAGCTTATAGTCGGACATCGGGAACTCCAGCTCCTTTGCTACTTCACTCATATAGAGAGCATAGGATGGAGTTGCAACCAGAGCGGTTGTTCCGAAATCCCGCATAAACATGAGTGCCTTTTCAGTGTTGCCGCTTGAGTTAGGCACAACGGTTGCTCCTATTTTTTCAAGCCCATAATGAAGCCCGAGAGCTCCGGTGAACATTCCGTAACCGAAAGAAATCTGAACTATATCATCTGCAGTCGCTCCCGCCATTGAAACAATTCTTGCAACACAGTCAGACCACATATCAATGTCATGCTTAGTGTAGCCAACAACGGTAGGCTTGCCCGTAGTGCCGGAGGATGCATGAATTCGTGCAATTTCCTTTATCGGTTTAGCGAAAAGCCCAAAGGGGTAATTATCCCTCAAATCATCTTTTGTTGTTGGAGGTATGTATTTTATATCCTTCAACGACTTGATTTTATCTGCAGTAACTCCGGCCTCATCAAGTCTTTTTTTATAGAACGGAACATTCCTGTAGCAGTAATCAACCGTCCATTTAAGGCGTTGAAGCTGCAAAACTTCAAGCTCCCTGCGATTCATAGTTTCAATTTCTTTTTGAAAAAACATTTTAATTCCTCCGAACTATATCAGCAAATTATATCATATTATTTCTGCTCTATTACTCCGTTATAGAAAAAGTCGTTATCATTCTTCGTTTTGAATCCGTTTGCCGCGGCACTGAAAACAAAGCAAAGTAGTATTGAAGATATCATAGCTATGCAGGCAAACAGCGGACCTTTGCCGGCAAGCGCAGATATGGTTTCATTATTGTAGCCAAACAAAGGCAATAGCTTACATAGTGCAGGAACAACTGCAATGCAAAAACCGCCGAGAATGCCAACCCAAGCACCGATTTTATTTAGACCTTTCCAGAATAGAGAAATAACATATGGAGCCAGGAAGGAGCCTGAAATAATACCCCATGAATAACTCATCATGTCAAGAATAGGTGTATTGCTTTTGGCAACCACAAATGAAGCAATGGCAAATAGAACACAAAGGAATTTCGTTAAAATTTTTGAGCTATTATCGGTCATATTCTTTTTGACAGTGCCCTTAATAAAATCCAGAGAAAAGGTAGAGCTTGCTGTCAGCGTGATGGAGCAAAGCGTTGAAATAGATGCCGCAAGCAAAAGAACAATCACGACTCCGAGCAATACCTGTGGGAAATTTGCAACTTTTAGCATATTGGGGACTATGTAATCTTTTGCGGGCATATCTTTGCCGACAGTAAAGTATTTATGGCAAAGAGAGCCGATGAAATAACCTCCGCCGGCAACAAGTAACGAAAAGAAGGTTGAAATTTTGATACCCTTTTTAGCCTGTGCGTCGTCACGGATGCCAAAATACTTTTGAATCATCTGTGGAAGACCCCAAGTGCCGAAGCTTGTCATCAGAACTGTTGCCCAAAGGCTGACCCATTTACCAGACGAGAGCTTAGGCAGGCCAACTTCGCTCTTTGCGTATTCGACAAGGCCTGACAAGCCGCCTACCCTGTCACATCTTACCATATAGACAATAAGTAACACAATACCAAACATCATAATAATTCCCTGAATAAAATCAGCCCTAGCTTGAACAAGGTAACCTCCGAAAACAAGAAGCAGAGCTGAAAGAGCCGCAATAATAATCATAAAAACTGTTTCGTCAATACCGAGGAGAATCTCTGATATCGAGCCTAAGCCCTTATACACAGAAGCGGAATATGGAATTAGGAAAATGAAGATAATAATACAGGAAAAAGTTTTCATAGCCCGGCTCTTGAACCTGAATTCAAAAATCTGGGGCATTGTTTGCAATTTTAAACGCTGAGTAACATTTCTTGTTCTTCTTGCAAGAACTTTCCACGCCAGCCATGTGCCGAGAATACCGTTGCCTATTCCGGCAAGCACACCCCAAAGCCCGAACTCAAGCCCTGTTGTACCTGCATAGCCCACAAACATTACAGCTGAAAAATAAGCCGTGCCGTAGGAAAGTGCCGAAAGCCATGCGCCGGTATTCCTGCCGCCTATAGTTAAATCGGTAATGCTTTTTGAATGCTTCCCTGTGATTACTGCTATCGCAATAAGAACTGCAATATAAACAATAATCGTTATCCACATAGTTGTCATATAATCACTCCCAAATACTTTACCACATAAAAGTTTTAACACATAAACACTTTTATGTGGTAAAGCGTATGGAGTTATAATAACTTAGATAAGGCTTTTTGTCAAGCATATTTTCATTATTTTCAAATTATTTTTATTGAATTTTTCTTAATAACTTTTATATCATATACTTTTTAAATTAAAAGTAATGCTGCCCGGACTCTTGCCCAGGCAGCATCTGCTCAGATTTATTATGATGAGCTTATAGAATAATGCAAATTAGTCC
>JAAZFZ010000199.1 GCA_012511485.1 Clostridiales bacterium
CCCGGGAGCTTGAGATGAATGTCTTTGGTGCCTGTGGCAACAACTACCTTGTCAAAGCCTTCGTCCTTGAGCATTTGCGGTGTTGCCTCTGTGTTGAGCTTTAGCGCAAAATCATAATCTCCGGCCGCTCTTTGGCAAAGACCCTTGAGGTAGTTAAGATAGTTGACAATATCAAACTTGATTTTTGGCACTCCTCCGGGGTTGAGCCTGCCGCCCACCCTTCCGCTCTTTTCAAAAAGGATAACCTTATGCCCTCTTTGCGCTGCCGTGACTGCACACATGATGCCTGCCGGTCCCGCTCCTACAACTGCAATTTTTTTACTCTCCCTCGCCTGCAAAGGTGTTTCGGGATAAATTTCTTCAAACGCTGTGCGCGGGTTGACTGCACACTGGGGATGCCCTCCGTCCACAAATTCGTTAATGCAGGCCTCCTGGCAGCCGATGCAGGGGCAGATTTCGTCAACCCTGTTTGTGCGTGCCTTGTTTGGCCAGTAAGGGTCCGCAAGCAGGGGACGCCCGAGCATTACCATATCGCATTTGCCGTCACGCAAGGCCTTCTCGGCAAGGTCCGGATAGCCGAGCTTGCCGACTGCGACAACAGGGACGGATATTCCCTTATTTGAAAGAATATTGTTATCCTCAAAATACTTCTTAACTATCTGCGCTATATCAATAAAGCATCCGGGTGGCATTGAGCCGGGCGGATGAGGAAGGAACCAGTTGTCATAGCAGCCGAGATCCACATCAAATATGTCAACGCCTGCCTTGACAAGGTTTTTCATATAGTCAAGTGTCTGCTCAATTGTGCGCCCGTTGCGGAACTTCCTGAGTGCCTTGACCTTATCCATTTTATCGCCGTATGTTTCATTGAGCGCAAGGGAGAGGTCGATTCTGTACATAATGGGGAAGTTTTTATCAGTGCGTTCCCTTATACATTTAACGGCATCAATGCCGAAGGCCTGCCAGTCGGCATATCTGCCAACCTTTCGGCGGTTGAAAGCGGGGTTTGTCATCTGCTCGAGAAGATATCCCTCATGGCCGTGTAAATAGATACCGTCAATATTCATTGCCTTTGCATCCGCTGCGCTCTGGCCTATGTTTTTTATCATCTTTTTGCAGGAATGGTCGGAGAAGCGAAGGCAGGGAACCTGCGGCATATACCAGTTCGGGTTAAAGGAAGCGGAGCCGGGGAACTTCATGGAATTTACAAGGCACTGAGGGTTGCCCACACGCCCGAGGCCTGCGCTGACCTGTAAGAATATCTTTGAGCCGTAGGAGTGAACGCTTGCCGCAAGGTCACGCCAGCCCGCAAAAACGGTGCGGCTTCTGTCTATTCTCGGGAAGTAGGAGAGCTTATCTATTTCGGTGATAGAGTTATCAATCCCGTGCGTAACCGGCACAAGCCCTGTTGTGATAAGGCCGACACCGCCCTTTGCCCTCTCAGTAAAATATGCAATCATCTTTTCATTCGGGCGGCCAGTTTCGTCGCACATTGAGATATTGCCCATGGGCGCCATGACAAGGCGGTTCTTAACTGTCATTGAGTTGATTTGAATCGGTGAAAAAATCGAATCATAGGGGTAAAGATTTGAAGTCATTTCCCCGCTATGAATTGTGCTGCCGTCCAGAAACCATTCGCCGTAAAAATCCAGAAGCTCCTGAACCTTTGCATCCTTTTTCAAAATTATTCCTCCTTATATTCTCATAGTTTTTTGTATATATGTTTATCGGGAGCCATAAAGAGAATAAAATCCACAGTAGATTCCACCCTTTTTAATAAGCTCTGCGTGGCTGCCCCTTTCGGCAATTCCGTCCTCGGTGAGCACCAGAATTTCCTTCGCATTTTTTATGGTTGTAAGCCTGTGTGCTATGACAATTGTTGTTCTCCCTTTTGCAAGGCACTCAAGTGACTGCTGAACGATTCTTTCGCTCTCATTATCCAATGCGGAGGTGGCTTCATCAAGAATCAGAATCGGAGGATTCTTCAAAAATACCCTTGCAATTGAAATCCTTTGCTTCTGCCCGCCCGAAAGCTTGACTCCCCTTTCGCCGCAGTAGGTATCATAGCCCTCGGAGAGCAGCATAATGAAATCATGTGCGCCTGCAAGCACAGCCGCCTGCTCAACCTCCTGCCTTGTTGCGTCCGGCCTGCCATAAGCGATATTCTGAAAAACAGTACCGGAAAACATATAGACATCCTGCTGAACTACTCCTATGTTTGAGCGCAGGGAGTGGAGTGTTATATCCTTGATATTTATGCCATCGAGCAGGATTTCGCCCCCTGTCACATCATAAAAACGGGGTATAAGGTTGCAGATTGTTGTTTTGCCGCCGCCCGAAGGGCCGGCAAGTGCAACATTCTCGCCCGGTTTTATTTTTATATTGACATTATTTAGCACCTTTTTTTCGGTGCCGGGGTAGATGAAGCTCACATCCCTGAACTCTATTTCGCCCCTGACATTTTGAACCTCAACGGCGTTCTCGGAATCCTTGATTTCGGAAACGATATCCATGACCTGAGTGAATCTCTCAATGCCTGTTATGCCCCTGTTAAACTGCTCGCTGAACTCAACGAGCCTGCGAATGGAGCTGAGCAGGTTTGAAACCATGAGCAGGGATGCCGAAAAATCGCCGACGGTTGTCAGACCCTTTTTCATAAATACTGCCCCTGTGGCGACAACCAATATGTACATTGCTCCGTCAAAACCACGCACAATCGTGTGGAAGATGCCCATTTGAAAATAGTTGTTGCGCTTGATATTGAGGTATTTTTTTGCCCCTTTGTCGAACTTTTCCTTCTCAATATCCTCATTGGTGAAGGATTTGACTATACGTATGCCAAGAAGGCTATCCTCCGTCTGGGCATTTATTTCACCAACCTGCTGCCTTGACTCCCTGAAGGTAGCCTTCATCTTTCGGCGGCTCTTCTTTGTGACTATGAACATCAGCGGCAGTACCGAAAAGATAATCACCGCCAGCCAGATATTCATGCTTGCAAAAATAGCAAAGCTGACAACAATCTTAATTGAGGTTATTATCATCTCTTCGGGGAAATGGTGAGCGAATTCAGTTATATCAAACAGGTCAGAGGTCAGCCTTGACATGAGCTGGCCTACCTTTGTGTTGTCAAAATAAGAAAAGGAGAGCTCCTGAATATGCGAAAAAAGGTCATTTCTCATATCCGTCTCAATCTTTGTGCCCATGAGATGACCGCCTGTAGTCATATAAAAGTTTGCCGCAGCATCAATGCAACGCAATAGAATATAAAAAACCGTGACCGAAAAAATGTACTTAAATGTCAACAACGATAAATCATTGAACCCGTCATTTGTTATTCTCCTGACTATCAGGGGGAGTGTCAGGTCACAGGCGGTAGTCAGCGAGGCGCAGAAAAGGTCAAGCATAAGAATGCTCTTATATTTTTTAAAATAGGGGAAAAAACGGTGCAGTAGAATTCGGTTCTTTTTGATATTCCCCTTTTTCATTGCAACTTATCCTCCAGCGGAATCTCTTTTTTGAAGTTTTTCATGAGAATTATTATACACTACAAAAAATATTTTGAACAGGTGTTTTTGGAATATTGTATTGTTTTTACGCTAAATCATCCTTTTCAGACAGAAAAATTTTTCGTATTGTCGACAGCTGCCCGTTAAAGTCAAAAAAGTGTTGAAAAGATATGATTATGCTGTATAATTATTTTATATTATAAAATTAATTTGAATTTATTTTCATTATTATGTTTATTCATTGGGGGATAAATCATGTTTGCAAGAGTTTCGAGCATGGGCTTTTACGGCATGGAGGCCTTCATGGTGGAGGTTGAGGCCGATATTTCTCAGGGTCTGCCCCGCTTTGATATTGTCGGCCTGCCGGATGTTTCTGTTGCTGAATCCAAAAACAGGGTGCGCTCCGCTATAAAAAACGGCAACTTCAATTTCCCCTCAAGCCGCATAACAGTTAACCTTGCCCCTGCCGACACAAAGAAGGAGGGTCCGCTCTATGACCTGCCTATCCTTATCGCCTTGCTTGTTTCGACAAGGCAGCTGCGATGTGAGGGGCTCAATGAGATTGCTTTTATCGGCGAGCTTTCTTTAAACGGCACCGTTCGCCATGTCAACGGAGCATTGCCAATGGTTATCAAGGCAAGGGAGGCGGGCTTCAAGGCAGTTTTTCTGCCTGCGTCGAATGCTGCGGAGGGCTCTGTTGTTAAGGGGATTTCAGTCTATCCCGTTGAAACAGTGGCTTCGCTCATTGACCATCTTAAAGGAGTAAGCACACTCACTCCGGCGGATTTTTCAAGCTACAGCAACAATATTCAAACAAGGTCTGCGCCCGATTTCTGTGATGTCAAGGGGCAGTATGAGGCAAGGAAGGCTCTTGAGGTGGCTGCGGCAGGCGGTCACAATGTTCTCATGATAGGTCCTCCCGGCTCGGGAACAAGCATGCTTGCAAAAAGGCTGCCCTCGATTCTGCCCGACATGACCTTTGAAGAAAGCCTTGAAACCACTAAGCTATATTCAATTGCCGGTGCGCTGCCCGATGATTCGCCTCTAATCAGAATCAGG
>JAAZFZ010000025.1 GCA_012511485.1 Clostridiales bacterium
GGCTTGTTTTTGCAAATGTCAATTCTCGAGTCATATTTAAGCTCGTCTTGACGGTGGATGTGGGCTAAGATTGACATTAAAAAAATAATTCGACATATAATGAAAAAGCAGCTTCATTGGTTTATTGTTATTAAAAATAATATTAAACGTTGATTGTATTTTCATTTTTTTATGATATAATACATTAAAAAATAAATTTTATTAACGGAGGTTTGAATACTTGTTTTTCGGAATAGACATAGGTTCAACTACAGTTAAAATAGTAGTGCTTGATAACAATGAAAATATTATTCACAAATCCTATCAGCGCCATTTTTCCAAGGTTCGCGAAAAAACAGTAGAGCTTTTGTATGACCTTAAAGATATGTTTTCAGGTGAAAATATACATATTGCTATAACCGGTTCGGCCGGAATGGGAGTTTCAAAGGCATGCAAAATCGATTTTGTCCAGGAGGTTTTTGCCACGGCCGGTGCGATTGAGAGCTATTATCCGCAGGCCGATGCGGTTGTGGAATTAGGAGGAGAGGACGCTAAAATCATATTCTTCAAGGGTGGGCTTGAAGAAAGGATGAATGGTTCCTGTGCAGGAGGCACGGGTTCCTTTATTGACCAAATGGCGACCTTGCTCGGTATTTCATTGCCGGAGCTGGATAGGCTTAGCCTTAAATATCAGAAAATTTATTCGATAGCCTCCCGTTGCGGTGTATTTGCAAAATCGGACATCCAACCTTTGATTAATCAGGGAGCAAAAAGAGAGGATATAGCAGCCTCAGTATTTCAGGCTGTGGTTGACCAGACCATCTCGGGATTGGCTCAAGGCAGAAAAATTGAAGGCAATGTTGTTTTCCTGGGCGGCCCGCTGTTTTTTTTGCAAGGATTAAGGGAGCGCTTTGTGGACACCTTAAAGCTCAATTCAGAGCAGGCGGTTCTCCCTCAAAATGCCGATTGCTTTGTTGCGCTGGGAGCTGCTCTACATTCAAAAAAGCTGCCGGAGCGCAATTTTGACCAGGTGCTGGAGCTGATTGAAAATGCGGTAGAGGAAAAAAGCGTTGCAAGAGAGCTTGAACCACTGTTTTCATCCGAGAATGAATATGAGCAATTTGTCCACCGGCATTCCCTTGACAGCGCACAAACTGCCGATATTGCAAAATATACCGGTGTTGCGTATCTTGGAATAGATGCCGGAAGCACCACTACAAAGCTTGTGCTTATTACGCCAAATGGAGAAATATTATATTCCTTTTACACCTCAAATGAAGGCAATCCTGTAGCGGTAGTGCTGCAACAGCTTAAAGAAATATATAAGCTGTGCGGGGATAGAATTAAAATAGGGGCAAGCGCAGTTGCCGGCTACGGCGAGGAGATAATTAAGAATGCATTTTCCGTTGACATAGGGTTGGTTGAAACCGTTGCGCATTTTCGTGCCGCACAATTTTTCAACCCTGACACGGATTTTATCCTTGATATCGGCGGTCAGGATATGAAATGCTTTAAAATCCGACACAATGCAATTGACAGCATTTTGCTCAATGAAGCATGCTCCTCCGGCTGCGGCTCCTTTATTGAAACCTTTGCAAAGGCTTTAGGCTACGGAATCGACGAGTTTTCCAAATTGGGGCTGTATGCAAAGCATCCCGTTGATTTAGGTTCACGCTGCACGGTTTTTATGAATTCATCAGTTAAACAGGCGCAAAAGGATGGTGCGGGAGTGGACGATATTTCTGCCGGGCTGTCAATGAGCATAGTCAAAAATGCCATATATAAGGTAATACGGGTGCCGCAGGCTTCAGATTTAGGTAAAAACATTGTCGTCCAGGGTGGAACCTTTCTCAACGATGCCGTGTTGCGCAGCTTTGAAAAGGAGCTTGGTATTAATGTTATCCGTCCATCCATAGCAGGCATCATGGGGGCCTTTGGCGCCGCTCTGTACGCTAAAGGAGCTTCAATCGAAAAAAGCACTTTACTTCCACAGGATAAGCTCGAGACATTTAGCCACACATCAAAATCCGTTTCGTGCAAGCTGTGCGGAAACCGCTGCCACCTTACAGTGAGTGATTTCGGGGAAGGGCGCAGGTTCATTTCGGGAAACCGGTGTGAAAGGCCTTTGGGGCGCAAGGTCAAGGATATCCCTAATTTATATAAGTACAAATACGAAAAGCTGTTTTCATTAAAGGGAAAACCGGGTCAAAGAGGTAAAATAGGCATTCCCATGGGTCTTAATATGTTTGAAAATTTGCCTTTTTGGTATGCTTTCTTTACAGAGCTTGATTTTGAGGTGGTTCTCTCTCCCAAATCCGACCGTAAGCTGTACATAAAGGGGCAGCATACAATTCCTTCCGATACGGTGTGCTATCCTGCAAAGCTAATACACGGGGCAATAGAGGCGCTGGTTGAGGCCGGTCTGGACACCATTTTTTATCCGTGCCTTACTTACAACTTTAACGAGAAAAAGGGCGACAATCACTACAATTGTCCTGTCGTCGCCTATTATCCGGAGCTTTTATATGCAAATGTAAAGTCTCTTAAAAATGTGCATTATTTAATGCCCTATTTCGGAATTCACAGAAGAAAGGATTTTATAAAGCATGCTGCCCAGTATTTCGGGCAGGAGCTTTCAATAGCTTTTAAAGAGGTGGAAAGGGCGGCACAAAAAGCCTATGAGGCTTATGACTCTTGGATAAGCGATATAAGGGAGCAGGGCGCTAAAATGCTTGAATATGCAAAGCAGCACAACAAGCGTGTTATTGTTCTTGCAGGGCGGCCATATCATTTAGACCCTGAAATAAACCACGGTATCGACAGGCTGATATCTTCATTTGATATAGTTGTGCTTTCCGAGGACGCTGTTTCCCATCTTGTCGAAAAGCAAGATGTAAAGGTTTTAAATCAGTGGACCTATCATTCGAGGCTTTATGATGCCGCCAAATTTGTCACTGAGAATAAAAATATGGAGCTGGTCCAGCTTGTGTCCTTTGGCTGCGGAATAGATGCTATTACAGGTGATGAGACCAGGGATATTCTGGAAAAGGGCGGAAAGCTTTACACCCAAATCAAGATTGACGAAATTAACAACCTCGGTGCCGCAAAAATCAGAATAAGAAGCCTTTTGGCTACCATGGATGTAAGAGAGGATATGGCAAATGGCTGAATTGATATATAATAAAGAAGGGCGTCTGCTCTTTACAAAACAAATGAAAAAAGAATATACGCTGTTGTGCCCCATGATGCTGCCGGTTCATTTCACCATGATTAAACTCAGCCTTGAGATGGATGGATATAAGGTGGAGCTGCTTAACACAACTCACAGGGGAATAGTGGACGAAGGCCTCAAGTATGTGCATAACGATACCTGCTACCCTGCCCTGCTTGCTATTGGTCAGTTGATGGACGGCGTAAAAAGCGGTAAATATGACCCTAAAAAGGTTGCTCTTATTATTACGCAAACGGGCGGAGGGTGCCGTGCATCCAATTATATTCATCTGCTTAGAAAGGCACTTGTAAAAGCAGGATACGAATATGTGCCGGTAGTCTCACTCAACCTTTCCGGGCTTGAGAAAAATCCGGGTTTTTCACTTAATATAACATTGATAAGAAGAATGATATTTGCCGTTATCTACGGAGATTTAATTGTTCAGGTTGCAAATCAATGCCGTCCCTATGAGGTGAAAAAAGGCTCAACCGATGAATTGGTTAACAAATGGATTATCAAATTGACCAATGAGTTTAAAAACACAAAAACACTTAACCGTAAAAAGGTGAAGAGCAACATGGAGCTAATTATGGCCGATTTTGCCGCTTTACCTCTAAACCGTGTGCCTAAAGCCAAGGTAGGTGTGGTCGGCGAAATTTATATCAAATATGCTCCCCTGGGGAACAACAATTTGGAGGAGTTTTTGTTGTCGGAGGGCACCGAGCCTATAGTGCCGGGGCTTATGGATTTTCTGATATTCAAGGTTGACAACAGGCTTGAGGATATAAAGCTTTACGGGGGCAAGTGGATAAAAAAGGTTGTTGTAAGCATTTTTATGGATTATCTGGTCAAATGCCAAAACCTTATTATAGATGCCGTTAAAAGCTATCCCCAGTTCAGGGTGCCCGTACACTTTGAGCATATAAAGAAACTTGTAAAGGGGTATGTCGGGCACGGCAATAAAATGGGTGAAGGGTGGCTGCTGACCGGAGAAATGTTAGAGCTGATTGACTCCGGAGTGTATAATATCGTATGCACACAACCCTTTGGCTGTCTGCCCAACCACATTGTGGGCAAGGGTATGATTAGGGCAATAAAGGAGAGACACCCGGAATCAAATATAGTCGCAATAGACTACGACCCGGGCGCTACCCGCATAAATCAGGAGAACCGGATAAAACTGATGCTTTCTAACGCAAAGCTAAAAACTGAAAGCTTCACAGAACACGACGAACAATTGGTAGGCGTTTGATTGAAAAGGTTACAGTCTGCGAGGTTAATTCAC
>JAAZFZ010000200.1 GCA_012511485.1 Clostridiales bacterium
CAATTTTTTGAGGGATATACTATGCTGTTTCAACCGATTCTTCTGGCATTTAATTTTCAGGCAACACTCGAGCAGCTTTCAGCCTCATTCGTCAATACGCTGATGATTTTTGTGTTAACAATCATCTTTTCTTTGCCGTTGGGGTTAGTAGTTGCTTTTTGCAGAATGTCTAAAATCAAGCCTTTGCAGTTGCTGACAAAGCTCTACATTTCAATCATGCGTGGCACCCCGCTTATGCTGCAGCTCGTCGTTGTCTTTTTTGCCCCGTATTATGTTTTCGGGATAAAGCTTTCAAATGATTACCGCTTTTGGGCTGTCATAATAGGTTTTTCAATAAACTATGCGGCATACTTTGCCGAGATATACAGGGGCGGAATTGAGTCAATGCCGAGAGGTCAATATGAGGCGTCGGATGTTTTGGGGTTTTCAAAGCTGCAAACATTTTTTAGAATTATTTTCCCCCAGGTTATCAAGAACATTCTGCCGGCTGTTACAAATGAGGTTATAACTCTAGTTAAGGACACCTCGCTTGCCTTCTCGATTGCATATATAGAAATGTTCACTACCGCAAAGCAGCTTGTCGCAACACAATCAACAATTGCTCCGCTGTTTGTTGCGGGAGCGTTCTACTACGTTATGAACTTTGTTGTGGCTTATATTATGGAACGGTTTGAGAAAAAGCTCAGCTACTATCATTAAGGGAGGATACAATGAAGATTCTATCTGTAAAAAACCTTCAGAAAAGCTTTGACGAATTAGATGTAATTAAAGATATCTCCCTTGATGTTGAGGAGGGCCAGGTGGTTGCCGTTATCGGCCCTTCGGGCAGCGGCAAATCCACCTTTCTGCGCTGCATCAATCAGCTTGAAAGGGTTGACGGCGGTATGATTAGCATCTGTGGGCAGGATATGATTAAAGACTATAAAAACGGCAAACCTGTATATGCTCCACCGGCAGAGCTTAAAAATATTAAGCAGCAGATAGGGCTTATTTTTCAAAACTTTAACCTTTTTCCACACTTTTCGGTTTTGAGAAACATTGCTGAGGCTCCAATGGTTGTGCTGGGTCAGAGCCGTAAAGAGGCTCAAGAGAATGCGAGAAGGCTCCTTGAGAAAATGGGCCTTTCCGATAAGGAAGACGCCTACCCCTGCCAGCTTTCGGGCGGGCAGCAGCAAAGAGTTTCAATTGCCAGGGCTTTGGCACTCAACCCTAAGGTTCTGTTTTTTGACGAGCCGACCTCCGCTCTGGATCCTGAGCTTACGGGAGAAATATTAAAGGTTATCCGTGGGCTTGCCGCCGAAAAAATGACAATGGTTATAGTCACTCACGAAATGTCTTTTGCCCGTGATGTTGCCGACTATGTTATTTTTATGGACGGCGGTGTCATTGTTGAGCAGGGCAACCCGCAGGAGGTTATAAGTAACCCTAAATCAGAAAGAACAAGAGCCTTCCTCAACAGGTTTGAGGGGTAACATAAAAAAGGAAAGGGGCGTGTCTGTCTTTAGACACGCCCCAAATTCTATTCTCCGTCACTCATTCGGTAGCCCACTCCGACCTCAGTGATAATATAAACAGGCTCTGCCGGGTTTTCCTCAATCTTTCTGCGAATGTTTGCCATGTTGACCCGGAGTATTTGATTTTCGCATTTTGCATGCGGCCCCCATAGTGTTTTGATAATAAAACTATATGTCAGCACACGGCCTGCATGTTTGCTCAAAAGAGCAACGATTTTATATTCGTTTTGCGTCAGATGAACTTCCTTATTGCCGACCCAGACTCTGCGCTTATCAAAATCAACAGTAAGGTTATGTACACTAAAAACTCCGTCCTGCGAAAGGGTTGTACTCGCCGCATTGTTTGCATGGCGAATTGCCGTACGAATTCTTGCAAGCAGTTCTGCGCTGCCGAAAGGCTTTGTTATGTAATCGTCAGCTCCTAGGTCAAATGCCTCTACCTTATCCTTCTCATGGTGCCTTGCCGAAACAACAATTATAGGAATCTGCGACCATTTCCTGACGGATTTAATAATTTCTGTCCCGTTAATATCGGGCAGACACAGGTCAAGAATAATCACTTCAGGGCAATAGGACGCTATCATCTCCAAGGCGCTCTTGCCATCCTTTGCGGCAATTGCGTTATAATTGTTTGCGCTGAGCATAGAACAGATAAAATTACTTATACTTATTTCATCTTCAACTATAAGTATAGTCGGCCTGTTGCTCATATTTCTCCTCCCCCTTAAATGGCAACCTGAAACGGAAGGTAGCACCTCCGTTCTTTCTATTCTCCGCCTGCATTGTGCCGCCATGCGCTTTAATAATTGACATCCATACAGAAAGCCCTATTCCGAAACTTTTTTCAATGTTGTTATCGACTTCATCCTTTTTGTGACGACTTTTGTTTTCGAACAACCTTGAAAAAACATCAGCCGATATCCCTCCTCCGTTATCCAAAACCTCGAAGACGGCATAATCGTCCTCCCGTGACACCGTTACAGTTATAATGTCACTGCCGCCTGAATGCTTAATAACATTTTCAAGAAGATTAATCAAAACCTGTTCAATGAGAATTGCGTCCATAGGGACAAGCAGTAGCTCCTGAGGCACTTTGACAGTTACAGCCTGGCTTGGAAATCTTTTTTTGAATATCCGAACTGCCTCACTAACTATTTCTTCAACCGCTTCACACTTCTTGCTGACCTTGGCATCCTTTGAATCAATCCTTGTTACGGAAAGAATGTTTTCAATCATTCTTATCAGCCAAAGTGATTCATCATTGACATTTTTGAGCAGACTTATCATTTGCTCCTTGCTCAAGGTATCGAAATTCTCGAGCACGGTAGAGTTCGCCCCGAGAATTGAAGTTAAAGGGGTTCGCAAATCATGCGATATGGAAAGCAGGAAATCGCTTTTAATCCTCTCTCTTTCTGTCCAGGCATGGATTTTTTCTTTCTCTCTCATCTGGTTTGTCAAATTGCAGGTTATGATTGAAACTGATATAATACACACAAATGGAAAATAATTATTGAGTGACAACATATTGTATTGGGTCATTGAGAACTCATAGTAAAAAATATTAATAGCAACAGCGCTCAAAACTGAAGAAAAGGCACCGTAAAAATACCCGTGCGTCAACCGTGAAATGAGAACCACTGACAGAACAAAAATCGAGGTAACAAAAACGATATTTTCGTTATTATAAATTAGAATAAAGCCCACTACCAGTGTGACCGTTTCCAGAAAAGTCATGATTAATAAATCTTTGAGCGAAAAAGGAAACAAGTCTTTGAGTGTTTTAATATTTTTATATCTCATATGAAAGTCACCGTCCAAAAAGGCACTTCCTCTTAAGTCAGTATCTCTTTATTTTTTTCATTATATCACAAAAAAAATAAATTGCACAGCAAAAATAATAATATTAAGGCATTATTACAAATTTACTGTCGGAACAAGAGCGAATCAAATGATCCTTGTAATACTGACGAAAAAAATGCTGCTGCAGGTTATGAATCTGCAGCAGCTTAACTTATTTGGATTATTTTGAGAGGTATTCTTCGGCTTTTATTATGTTATCTTCCTTGCCGATTGCGACAATCGTGTCGTTTTCGTTGAATACAAATTCGGGCTTAATTTCAGTCGTGATAATTCCTTCGCGTTCAATTGCAATAATGTTCAGCCCGAACTTCTGGCGGAGGTTAAGCTTCATAACATCCATACCGGCGTAATACTTGGTAACCTTCAGCTCCGCAATCTGGATATCGTAACCGAGAGGGATATATTCTAAAACACTCCTTGAAACAAGTTTTTTTGCAAGTCTGACCGCCGAATCATGCTCAGGATAGACAACGTTTGCTCCGATTTTTTCAAGAACCTTACCCTGCTCATAGCTAATTGCCTTTGCAATCACATTGGGCACTCCGAGGCTCACGACATTAAGTGTTGTTAGAATACTGACATCAATTTTTTCACCTATACAGACTATTACCGTATCACAGTTGTGAATACCAGCTTCCTCAAGAGTTTCTTTGCTCAGATCCTTTGCGACAAAGGCGCTCTCTGTGTAACGCCTTACATCACGGATTTTTGCCTCATTGTTATCTATTACAAGAACATCCTTGCCGGCCTCTGCAAGTGTCCTTGCAAGTGCCAGCCCGAATCTTCCGAGACCAATAACTCCGTACGAAGCAGTTTTTTTGATTCTCATATTAATTCTCCTTAGCCAATTGCAATATTTTCTTCCGAATAGCTGACATTAGCGTCCGGTTTGAAAATCCAAAGTGAGGCTATGGTTACAGGACCGAGTCTGCCTGCAAACATAGTAATAATTAGAATTATTTTGCTTGCACTGCAAAAATCGGGAGTAATTCCTGTAGAAAGCCCGACAGTGCCGAAGGCCGAAACCTCTTCAAAGAAAAGCTGCAAAAATGTGCAATTCTTTTCAAAAATGCAAAGCAAAAATGTGCCCAGAATAACAAACATCGAAGCAAACAGTGTGACAATGAAAGCTTTTATAATCACTATATCCGGAATTTTTCGTTTAAATGCTGCACGTTGGGCATTTGTTGCTGCACTTTTCGTTGCCTGCAGCAAAGAGAAGAAGGTTGTTGTTTTGATTCCGCCCCCTGTTGAGCCAGGGGAAGCGCCAATAAACATAAGAGCCATCAACACAAGCAGGCCGGCGTTTGAAAAATTCCCGATATTATATGTTGCAAAGCCCGCCGTTCTGGCCGAAGTGCTGTAGAAAAATGCGCCCATAAGGGAAATATCGTTGCTTCCCCAAAGAAGAATTGTTCCGACAATAAGCAGAGCTGCGGTCGTCACAATAACTATTTTGGAATGCAGTGTCAGTCTTTTAAAGGAACGCTTATTAATAATATCAAGAATCACAAGAAAACCTATACCGCCGAAAATAATCAGCAAACAGGTAATAAGATTCAACGGAACATTGTTAGCATAGCTTGTCAGGCTATTAAAGCCACCGATAATATCAAAGCCGGCGTTGTTGAAAGCCGAAATAGAATGAAAAGCGCTTATGCCCAAAGCCTTCAAAGGTGGATAATCCTGAACAAAAACAGTAAAGCTCAGAACCATTCCGACAGTTTCGAAGCAAAGAGTCATAAACAAAACGGCCTTAACAAGTTTGACAAGGCCTTTAAAATTATTAACATTCAGCGCCTCCTTGACAAGCAGGCGCTCCTTGAAGTTGACTCTTTTCCTCGCCGCAATAATAAACCCGACGCCCACAGAAGAAACACCAAGCCCCCCTATCTGAATAAGCAGGGCTACTATTGCTCTGCCGACGGGCCTCCAGGTGTCTGCCACATCGAGAACGGTAAGACCTGTGACACACACGGCACTCGTTGAGGTGAAAAGTGCATCAATGAATTTAACATTACAGCCTGCGTTAATCAAGGCGGGAAACATCAGAACAATGGAACCCAAAACAATCATGCTGGCAAAGCTCAGTGAAATCAGCCTGCCGGGAGAAAGCTTTTTAAAATAATGGCCAATATCTCTCTTAACGTTATTAATCTTCCAAAATCTTAATGACATGGCTACTACCTTTATTGAAATATACTAATTAATTTATAACATTGTTACAATGTATAGGCATCTGCTATTCTATACCTTTTTGCCGAATTGTTAAAGTAAAGATTTTGTTAAGAATTTTTCATATATTTACCACATAGTTTCCGAATTAACGGACTGCTCCCAATGGAGCAGCCCGTTTGTGAAACTGTTTAGTTATTTCATGCCTCTTTCATAGGCTTCGATCATTTTTTTGACCATCTGACCACCAACAGAACCTGCCTCACGGGAAGTAAGGTTGCCGTTATAACCCTGTTTAAGGTTTACACCGACTTCGCTCGCAGCTTCCATCTTGAAACGGTCGAGTGCTTCACGAGCCTCAGGAACGACACTTTGATTTCCTCTGCTTGCCATTTCATCCACACTCCTTTTTATTAGATTTTATCTGCGTTTGCATTAGTATTTTTGACATTGCGGTTAAGATTATTAAAGAAAAAATCTGTCAAAGTAAAATGCAAATAAAAGAAGGCATTTAATTTTGTATGAAAAACCTGTTTATAAATTAATGAAGAATTCTTTGTTTTTTTCGCTCAAAATTAAAATGCCACAAAGTGCAAGGAGTGAAAAGCCCATTATATCAACATCTGTTTTAACCTTAAATTCGCAGGGCGCAAGCCGCTTGCCGGTCAAAGTTGTAAGGCAATGCTCAACACTGATACAGGCACCCGATTTATTGAGGCTTGAAAGCAGAATATCGCCCTTGCTCCCTGTTGAACAAAGAACTACCGGTTTGACGCCCTTGCACACATTTTCGGAGTATTCCGAAATAATAATATAGTTTTCATTTGAAATGAAATCAAGCCTATGCAAAAGCTTAGGTGATTTGACAACGAAAATAGAATTTTCTGCATTATAGCTTTCAATAAAATCCGTTTCAATCAAAACAAAATCCGTTTTTCGTGGGCTGTATTCGGCAATGCAGCCCGCCCCTAAATACAAAACCCCACCGTGCCGCTCCAGACAACGGCAAAAGGGCAAGGTTAATGATGTATCATTCCTGTCACCGAACAGCACGACCTAAATCATGTATAGCGCCTCTCCTAGTGTTACATTTCGCCCTCCATGACGGCAAAAGCACAGCGAATACCGTCAACTGCGGCGGAAACAATGCCTCCCGCATATCCTGCACCCTCTCCGCAAGGGTAAAGACCACGGACATTTGACTGATAGAACTCGTCCCTGAGTATTCTGACAGATGAAGAGCTTCTGGTTTCGGGCACTGTCAGCACTGCCTGAGGGAATGCGAAGCCATTGAGCATACTATTCATTTTGCCAAAGGCAGCGGCCATTGTATCGGTTACGCGTTTGGGCAGGATGCGCCGAATGTCACCGAGCTTTACGCCTGTAGGGCAGGTCGGTCTGACACATCCAAGCCTTTCGGAGGGACGGTCATTAAGAAAATCACCTACCAGCTGCGCAGGTGCTGTGTAGTCGCCTCCGCCAAGCGCAAAGGCACTTTTTTCAATCTGCCTCTGGAGTTCGATTCCTGCAAGGACATGGGAACTGGGGAATAACTCCGGCTCAATGCCGACAAGCAGAGCAGAGTTCGAATTCTCGCCGTCACGAGCCCATTCGCTCATGCCGTTTACAACAACCTCACCCGTTTCAGACGAGGCACAGATGACCGTTCCGCCCGGTCACATACAGAATGTGTATGCTCCCCTTCCATGCTCAGGGTGGCAGGCAAGCTTATAGTCTGCTGCACCGAGCAACGGATGATTGGCGAAGGAGCCATACTGAGCGGCGTCAATCATTTCCCTCGGATGCTCAATTCTTGCACCGACGGAAAACGGCTTTTGCATCATACGGATGCCTTTGTTGAAAAGCATTTCAACTGTGTCCCTTGCCGAATGGCCTATAGCCAATATCAAAGCATCTGTTTCAATATCCCTGCTTGCGCCCTGTTCAATAACGGAAACGCCGTGAATGACCCCGTTTACAACGATAATATTCGTCAACCTGCAGCCGAAACGAATCTCGCCGCCTAAGGATACTATTTCTTTTCTAATATTCTTAACCACTTTGCCGAGTTTATCCGTACCTATGTGCGGTTTTGCGGAGTAAAGTATTTCATTCGGAGCGCCGTGTGCCTCAAGCTCCAAAAAAACCTTGCGGCATAGTTTGTCCTTTATGCCTGTTGTCAGTTTTCCATCAGAAAAAGCACCTGCTCCGCCCTCACCGAACTGAATATTAGAATCGGTATTTAGTTCCCTATTCTGCCATAAATTCCTAACATCTTGATTTCTTTTATCAACATCATTGCCTCGCTCAAGAATAATAGGATTTAAGCCTTCACGGGCAAGAGTGAGCGCTGCTAGCATACCTGCCGGCCCAAAGCCAGCTATTACAGGCCTTAAAGTGCTTTTGCGCCTGAGCTCCGGTTGCTTGTATTCAAATCTTTCACCGATAGAAACCTTTGAGCTGCCGCTTTTTGAAACAACAGAGTTTTCGTCACCGTCAACTTCGGCTTCCACATTATAAACAAAAAAAATATTATTCTTTTTTCTGCTGTCAATGGCCTTTCTTGTGATTTCAAGTGATATTATAGCTCTCTTAGGGCATTTCAATGCCTTTGCCGCAGCGGATAGTATTTCATCGTAACCGCCCTCAAGCGGAATTTTGAGCTGTGTAATCTTTATCATTAATTTTTCCTCACAAAGCAGCATTTTTGCCTGCCGTCAACCCCGACGACCATGCCCACTGCAGATTGAAGCCTCCGCAGCCGCCGTCAACATCAAGGATTTCACCGCAGCAGTACAGGCCTTTATGCCTTTTGGATTCTAGCGTCTGCGAGTTGAACTCGCTCACCTCAACTCCGCCTGAGGTAACCTGAGCGGACTCAAAGCCTTTTGTGCCGGTAGCTTCAAGATTAAAGCTCTTGATGCATTGAGCAATGCCGCTTATATTCTTTTCGGATAAATCGCTTAGCTCTAAAGATAAATTGATACCCGCAGCTCTGCATATAGCTGCAGATACGGCTTTTGGCACAATGCCTGTCAATAGACCTTCAATATGCAAAGCGGAATTACGCTTTATAGAACGGTAAATATAATCCGATACTTCATTCTTGCTTAAAGAAGGCACAAAGTCTATTGAAATCAGGCAGCTTTTTTTCGAGCCGCTCTGAAAATGACACGAAACATATCTGCTTACCTCCATTGCGGCTATGCCGGAAATGCCAAAGTCGGTAAACTGAATCTCGCCGCTGGACTCCGATATCAATTCCCCTTGAATCCATACGGATATCCTTGCCTTTGCCCTGACACCTTTAAGGGACTTTATCAAATCGGTTTTGGTTTTAATCTGAACCAATGCGGGTAACAGCGGAGTTAATTTATATCCGAGATTTTTGAGCAACTCAAATCCGCTGCCGTCAGAGCCCTGTGAAGGCGAGGCCTTGCCGCCGCAGGCTATTATCACCTTTTCGGCAGAAATGGCATTTGCACCGTTATATATAATATATTTCCCGCTAACTGCCTGAATCTTCGTAACAGGTGTTTGACATCTTATCTCAATAGTGAGCCTTTCTGCCTCAAAACGGAGTGCGTCAAGAACACTTGGAGCCGTATAACTCATAGGATAAACCCTGCCTTCGTTATCAGTCACTGTCAGCAGACCAACTGAATTAAAGAAAGCAAGGGTTTTTTCAACATTATATTTATTTAAAGCTGCGCACGCAAATTCGCCATTATGATAGCTGCTGCTCTGCGTGTTGATATTTGAAAGATTGCAGCGCCCGTTACCGGTTGCGAGGATTTTTTTGCCGACTCTGGGCAGGCGTTCAAGTATAACAATACTCATTTTGCTGTTATGCCGTGCGCAGTTGATTGCAGCACACAGACCGGACGCTCCGCCGCCTATGACTGCCAGATTATAGTTTTTCATTTTTTGCCTCAATTTTGGAATTTTTTTCAAGATATTTAAAAAGAAGCTCAATGGTACGGGGGCTCATGACATGCTCCATCTGGCAGGCATCCTTTTGCGCAATTTCTTCCTCAACGCCAAGAGTATCAGTCAAAAAGCGTTTAATAAGCTTATGCCTATGAAGAACCTTTGCGGCATAGGTTTCTCCTTCAAGAGTGAGGGTAATATCGCCGTAGGATTCGTGCGAAAGATAGCCGGCCTCCTTGAGAGTGCCGACAGCCCGGTTAACACTCGGCTTTGAAACGCCGAGAAAGTCGGCAACATCGGTCATTCTTGCCGCACCGAAATCCTGCCTGAGTACAAAAATAGCTTCAAGATAATCCTCAAAGGAGGCGGAAATATCATTCATTTATATCATCTCGCTTTTTATCACAGTTTGAACATTCGGAGCAAGCATCGGGATTGTCGGCATATCCGCAGCCTGAACAGCCGGAACATCCTTTGCCCTTCGCCTCTTTTATTTTACTACGAATCATTAGAAAAACGCAAGTAATTGCCAAAATAACAATTCCTATTGCAATATATTTACCCATATTAGATTACCTGCCTGATAAATAATAAAAGTTACGACCCATGCGACAGCGGCCTGAAAAACTAGGGCAAAAGCCGTCCATTTAGCACTTGCCATCTCCCTGCGAATTGAAGCAACGGCAGCAAAACATGGAATGAAAAGCAATGTGAATGCCATAATAGCATACGCCGCCGGGGGTGAATAAATACTGCCAAGCAATGCCGAAAGACCTTCGGCATTTGTGTTGTGAAGAATTGCCATGGTGCTCACTATTGATTCTTTTGCAACAAGCCCGCTCAAAACAGAAACGGAGCTTTTCCAGTCTCCGAAGCCGAGGGGAGCAAAAACAGGAGACAGTGCTTTGCCGATAACGCCGAGAATACTCTGCTCGCTGTCCGTGACATGATGGAGGGAAAAGCTGAAATACTGTAAAAACCAAATTACAACGGAAGCACCGAGAAGAACCGTGCCCGCCTTGGTAATGAAATCCCTGATTCTTTCCCACAGGTGGAGGCCGAGAGTTTTTGCAGTCGGCATTCTGTAGGGAGGCAGTTCCATAACAAACGGAGAATGTCCGCCTTTGAGCACGGTTTTCTGAAGAATAAAAGCACACATTATAGCTATAACCAGCCCAAGAAAAAACATTGAGCCTATAGCAATGCCGGCGTATTTTGAAAAAAAGCTACCGATAAACAAAGCATATACGGGCATTTTTGCTCCGCATGACATAAAGGGGACAAGCATTATGGTAAGCCTTCTGTCCTTTTCGTTGCTCAGTGTCCTTGTTGCCATAACTGCTGTCACTGAGCAGACGAAGCCCATTAGCATGGGCACAAAGGATTTGCCCGAAAGCCCAATTGTATGCAGCGCTCTGTCCATAATGAATGCTGCACGAGCCATATATCCACTGTCCTCAAGCAGTGAGAGGAAGAAAAACAGCATTGCAAGCTGCGGGAAAAAGCTCAAAACACTGCCCACACCGACAATCATACCGTCACATAAAAGAGCAACCGCCCAATCCGGGGTTGATACTGATTCAAGAGTATTCCTCACCGTTTCAAGCAGCCTGACATTTATCAGGTTATCGACAATATCCGTCAGGTTTGAGCCTAGTGAGCCGAAGGTAATGTAGAACACTAAACCCATAACAAAAATAAAAAGAGGAATGGCAAGGTATTTGTTTGTAACAATCCTATCTATTTTGTCCGAGGTGGTCAATGTGCCCTCTTTTTGCGCTTTTTTAAGCACCCTGTTTCTGATTTTGCATATATACTTATATTTCTGGTCAGCTACAAGCATCTCTCTGTCAAGTGTTTGCGTTTGGGTATTCCTGACGATTTCTTCAATGAATTCTAAATCGGTTTTATCGAGGCCGAGCTTTTCGATTGTAAGCCTGTCGCCCTCAATAAGCTTTACTGCCGACCAGCGCAATGGCTGCTTTTTGGCATCGCATACAGCCTTGATTATCGGCTCTATTGTTTCTATTGCCTGCTTGAGCTTGCCCGTATAGATAGCGGGTGAATCTCCTATATTACTATGCCGGTCAATGTGCTTTGAATCGCCCGCATTATGCTCAATCTCATGCTCACAGGCATGAACGAGCTTATTGACATTTGTGCTTTTTGCGGCACTTATGGCAACGACACGTATGCCTATAAGCGTCGAAAGCAGGCCGACATCAAGTGTATCACCGTTTTTCTCAATGACATCCATCATGTTAAGAGCAATAACCATCGGCGTGCCAAGCTCTGCAAGCTGCAGGCTCAGATATAAATTGCGCTCAAGGTTTGTTGCATCAACTATGTTTATTATTAAATCAGGCTTTTCGTCAATAATAAAATTTCTGCTCACTATCTCTTCGGCAGAGTATGGAGAAAGTGAATATATCCCCGGCAGGTCAACAACCGAAACCTCTTTTGAGGATTGAATAAGTCTGCCCTCTTTTTTCTCGACAGTTACACCCGGCCAGTTTCCGACATACTGATTGGAGCCTGTCAGTGCGTTAAAAAGAGTTGTTTTGCCGCAGTTGGGGTTACCTACCAAGGCGTATCTATAACCCAAATTAATCACATCCTTCTCCGGTTCTCATATTGTTTCAACCCTTATAGTCTGTGCCTCCTTCTTCCTAAGGCTTAGCTCGTACCCCCGGACATTTATTTCAATCGGATCGCCCATAGGCGCCGTTTTTCTCATTATTATTACCGCTCCGGGAGTTATGCCCATATCTATTATGTGGCGTCTTACAGCCCCAGAGTTGCCTAGGGATACAACAAGTCCCTTCTCATTTATCTTGAGTTGGTCAACTGTTTTGAGCATCTCAACACTTCCTTAACACATCTTCAAAAATGTTAGCCCTGAGTAAGTTAGCTTAGGCTAAGCTTATCCTATTGCTCCTGATTTGTCAACACTAATAATCGAAAGATTGACAAAAAATAATTTTTGTTGTATTCTACACAAGTAAGCAATTATTTCCATATTGCTTTTGTGCAAACATACAACTGAATACTACCAGATGTTACAAAAAAGGAGTGCTGTTTTTGAAGGGAATAATTCTCGCCGGAGGGTCTGGGACAAGACTCTACCCTTTAACAATGGTTACTAGCAAGCAGCTATTGCCTGTCTATGATAAGCCTATGATTTATTATCCCCTCTCAACACTTATGCTTGCCGGAATCAGGGATATATTAATTATTTCAACTCCTGAGGATACGCCAAAATTCCAGGCTCTTATGGGAACCGGGAAGCAGTTTGGCATAAAATTAACATATGCCGTTCAACCAAGCCCCGATGGGCTTGCCCAGGCCTTTGTTATCGGTGAAGAATTCATCGGGGACGACAGCGTTGCCATGATTCTGGGCGACAACATTTTTTACGGTAGCGGGTTGGGGTATATGTTGCGGCAGGCAGCAAACAATACTAAGACAAGAGCAACAATATTCGGCTATTATGTTGAGAATCCAGAGGCTTTCGGCGTTGTTGAATTCGACGAAAACAATGTGCCCGTTTCCATTGAGGAAAAGCCTGAGATTCCCAAATCCAACTACGCTGTTACCGGCCTTTATTTCTATGATAACAGGGTTGTTGAATATGCAAAATCTCTCAGACCGTCAAAGCGCGGTGAATATGAGATAACGGATATTAACAGAATATATCTTGAGAACGGCGATTTGGATATTAGGCTACTGGGCAGAGGCTTTGCGTGGCTTGACACGGGGACAGTCGAGAACCTTATGGACGCTGCAAACTTTGTCAGAACGGTCGAAACCCTTCAGGGCATCAAGATTTCCGCTCCCGAGGAGATTGCCTATAACATGAGGTGGATTTCGAAGCGTGACCTTATTGAATCCGCAAAGAAATACGGCAAATCAAACTACGGCAAGCACCTTACCCGTGTCAGTGAGGGTAAAATTCTCTATGGTGACAGCTTGGGTGAACGCCCGCGCTGGGGAAAGGGAAGTTAAAATGAAATTGATTAATACAGAGATTGAAGGTCTTGTCATTATTGAGCCACAGGTTTTTTGCGATAGCAGAGGCTGGTTCTACCAATCATATTCATACATGAAGCTCATGGAATTGGCCATAGACACGCTTTTTGTTCAGGATAACCGCTCCCTTTCGGCAGTCAAGGGCACAATCAGAGGGCTTCACTGCCAGATTGAGCCTAAGGCACAGACTAAGCTTGTTTTTTGCTCAAGGGGCGCAATTTATGATGTTGCCGTCGATATTCGTAAAGGCTCGCCGACATACCTTAAATGGTTCGGGGTTGAACTCAGCTCCGCTAATAAAAGCATGATTTATATACCTAAGGGTTTTTTGCACGGCTTTCTGACATTGACCGATGATGTTGAGGTTTTCTATAAGGTTGACGAATACTATTCACCTGAAAACGACAGAAGCGTCAGATTCGATGACAGCAGCATCAATATTGATTGGGGAATTGCTGAGCCCATACTTTCAAGTAAGGATTTGTACGCTCCTCTTCTTTCGGGCAGTGACATAAAATTCATATACTGATTATTATTCAGGGGGTTTTATGAAAATACTTGTTACCGGTGCCAACGGCCAACTGGGATATGATGTTCTAAAAGAACTTGCGCTCCGCCATATAGACTGCATTGGAGTTGATATGGCGGATTTTGATATATCCGATTTTGAGCAAACCTCTGCATTTGTTTTAAAATATGCTCCCGACGCAGTTATACACTGTGCAGCTTATACTGCGGTTGATAAGGCAGAGGACGAGCCCGATATCTGCAATGCCGTCAATGTTGTGGGGAGTGAGAATATTGCCCGTGCCTGCAATGCTCTGGATGCCAAGGTGGTCTATGTCAGCACTGACTATGTTTTCAGCGGTGACGGCAGCGAGCCCTTTGAGCCGGACGCACCGAAAGCACCTTTGAATGTCTACGGAAAGTCAAAGCTCAATGGGGAGCTTGCCATTCTTGAAAAATGCAAAAAAAGCTTTATTGTCAGAACCTCATGGGTATTCGGCATAAACGGCAATAATTTAGTTAAAACCATGCTCCGTCTCGGCGCAGAAAAAGAGAGCATCAATGTAGTTTGCGACCAAGTCGGTTCACCGACATATACAAGAGATTTAGCTGTGCTTTTATGCGATATGGTTTTGACTGAGCAATACGGTGTATATCATGCAACAAATGAAAACTATTGCTCTTGGTCCGACTTTGCCGTAAAAATCATAGAGCTTGCAGGGCTTAAAGCCCATATTAACCCCATCACTACTCAGGAATACAAATCAAAGGCACTTCGCCCGTTGAACTCAAGGCTATCAAAGGAAAGCCTTGACAGTGCCGGCTTTAACAGACTCCCTTCTTGGGACAATGCTTTGCAAAGATACCTTGCGCAATTGCTTTAAATACAATGAGAAAGTAAAGTTCTTGAAACAGTGTATCGCATAACCTTCTGGGGAATGAATGATGCAGTATGATATTGCTGAACAGGAGGCAACGGCTGGATTGGTCGCTGCTTTTTGATAAAAACAATATCCGAAACAGGCGTCTTATGCAGCTTGCTATTTCTAAAAGTAATACTTAAAAGGGCAGAGAGTCTAAACTTTCTGCCCTTTTTTATTTCTGACAAACATATATGCAAAGACTTCAGGACGGCAAAATGCACGGCCTGAAGTCTTTGAGAAGAAGAGTAAAAAATGAAAAAGAGATGAGTTGTGGAGAAAATTAAAAAAGTGAATTGGCTTTTTATTTTTATATTAAGGATAAACCTTTTCTTTTGTTTTAACTGAGCCTGTTTTTTTGGTGTTTGCCTTAACAGGCAGGATTCTGTATATCTTGCCGTCATCATCAACCATGCTTATTTCTAATCTGGGCAAAAATGAATGAAACCCTTCGATAAAACGGCTGCTTTTCTCGCCCGGAAACCCCGTAACAACTGCGCACGGCTTGTGCTTGGCGACATGGCCTACAGCAGTAAGAACCGTATCATCACTGAAATACACTGTCATCTGTGCGTCGAACTCTTTGGCGAGTCCGTTTAGCGTTTCGAGTGACTGTGTATCTAACCCGAAGCAGGAATTCTGCGGAAATATGCTCATAATTTCAAGCTGTGCTCCTGTTTCTTCAGCAATCGTTTTGCCGGCTTCAATAAGCTTTTGGGATGCAGGTTGAGGAGTTACAAACACAAGAACACTGTTGCCATATGACATTCTTTCGTTTCACCTCCTAACTGCATTTAGAGTATAA
>JAAZFZ010000201.1 GCA_012511485.1 Clostridiales bacterium
CCCATCTTTTCAACCGCCTCAACAAGCCTTATTTCGCCTCCGCTCCCGAAATGCTCAAAAAGGGTTGCATTTTTGCCGCCGACAGTTGCCCTCTCCTTTGGCGATAGAGTGCAAACCCTGTAATCCTCCCTATTAAGGTCAGCTCTGATAACTGCAATCAAATGCAGCGCCTGATTATCGCTGTCACTGCAGACAACCCAAAAATTCGCACTGCCGGAAAAAAATTCCGGAGCGGTTGTCTGTTCCGAGGTTTCGGCATCGTCGTTTGCACCTTTAAAAAGGTTTGAAATGTTGAAATCAACAGATTTCAGAAAGAACAGCGCAGATACACTTCCGAAAACAAGTATAAAAATAAGAAAACCGAAAAAGAACCTTCTCGTCCGAGAAGCCTGTCGTTTCTTTTCCGTCTGAAATCTCAAGCCTTTTTTCTTTGCCAAAAAATCTCACCCCAAATTTTGCTTTATTCCAAGTATTGCAGCCGAGCAGGCATCAATTCGGGCACATCCATCGCCTTTCATCTCTGCCCCCAGCAGGCTGACAGCACCCTTCCACTCATCCTGCAGATAATAGTCAATTTCATGATTGTTCCTGTTTGCAATAAGGAGGATTTTTGAGTCCCCATCAACTCTCGCATAGGCTATGCACCCTAGGGCTGCGGAAACGGGGATAAATTCCCCCTCTCTGAGTGCCCTGCTGCCACGCCTTATTCTGCCTAGGCTTTTATACCATTCAAGCAGCTCGCCGTTCTCATTGCCCCACGGGTAACAGCCCCTGTTGAATGGGTCAACGCCTCCCTCAAGCCCCGCCTCGTCCCCATAATAGATACAGGGCACACCGGGCAGAGTGAATTGGATAGCACTTGCCACCTTCATGAGCCTTATTGCCTGCTGCAGCTTATCCTTATCGAGCCTTTCGCCGTCATACCTTAATCCCTTTTTGCTCTGCTTTTTGGCACCTGCAAGCCTTGTCAACGCCCTTGCGGTGTCATGCGTGCCGATATGATTCATTAAAACGGCTATCGACTGCGGTGGATAGTTTTCAAATATGCTCATGACGGAATCCATAAAGCCTTGCGTTTCACCCGTTTTGAGGAATTTAAAGATACTTAGTGCAAACGGGTAGTTCATCACTGAATCGAGCTGACTGCCAAGAAGGTACTTCCGCCTTGTGCCGTAGCTGATTTTATTTGAAGCGTCCTCCCAAACCTCGCCGAGAATATATGCGTCTGGCTTCTCGGTTTTAACCGCACAGTTCAGAGAGTTTAAAAAAGAATCGGGCAATTCATCGGCAACATCAAGCCTCCAGCCGCTCGCACCCGCTCTTAACCATTTTCTAATCACTCCGTTTTCGCCCGTTATGAAATCGGCAAAGCTCTGCTCTGTTTCGTTTGTTTCCGGCAGGATATCGACTCCCCACCAGCAAACATAATCGTCCGGCCATTTTTTGAATTTATACCATTTGAAGTAGGGGGACTCCTGCGATTGATAGGCTCCGTTGTTGTCATATCTGCCCATTGCGTTGAAATAGACACTGTCACTCCCTGTGTGGCTGAAAACGCCGTCAAGGATAATCCTTATCCCGCATTCTTCCGCAGCACGGCACAGGGAGGTAAAATCCTCCTCGCTGCCCAGCAGGGGGTCAATTTTCATATAGTCTGCGGTATCGTATCTGTGGTTGGAATGAGCCTCAAAAATCGGGTTTAAATAAATGCAGTTAACACCCAGTTCCCTGAGATAGCCGAGCTTATGCTCAATGCCCTTAAGGTCGCCGCAGAAATAGTCGTATTTATTTATTTTGCCATTCTTGTCAGGCTCCCACATAGGTTCTCCGCTCCAGTCGGTGCGGATTATTCTATCCTCGGGTACACCGCTCTTTTTATCGCCCGAATAGCAGAATCTATCAGGGAAAATCTGATATATTATGCCACCCTTGAGCCATTCAGGCGTTTTATATCCCTTTGCATAAACAGTCATTTGCCATTGACTGCCGCCGTTTGAAATGCTGCCTATGCCGTTGCCTGCATTCTTTATCTGCTGTTTGCCACTGCCGGAGTCGAATTCAAAGCTGTACCAGTAAATGCCTGCTTCTTCGGGAGTGTGAAAAACCGTCCACCACTCTTCGTCAGTGCCCTCCATTCGCTCCCAGTCCATTGAAATGTATTGTGCCTCCTGCCCGTCCATATAGCACACAAGTCTTATCCCCGTGCACCTGATATCTCTGGGCAGAATCACCCTGAAATTGACCTTTGTGCCTGCTTCAATCGCTCCGAAAGGGTTTTTATGATATTTCGCTCTGGAGTTATAGGGTATATAATGCATTACATCCTCCGAAATTGCTATTCTCCGTCCCTGATAATAAAGCAGGGAGTTTTTTCCCCTGAAGCCGTTTTGACAGGGATAACTGTTTTTCCGTCGGCTCGAATCGGGCTCTCAAGGGTAATGCCCCTCAAATCAACTGCATATGCCTTTGCCGCACTACCCAGCAGGGTTCCGTCATAGATTTGGCTTGTGCCGCTTGCCGTTGCCTGACCGTCAACCATTAGTATGACAACGGTTTTTCCCGCAGCTTTAACCGCACCGTCAACAAAGTCAAGAAGAGTGCCGTTCCTTGTCAAGGCTCCCTGTTCATTCTCACCTGCAAAGGTTGCTCTTGACAGGCCGACTGACGGGTATTGCACTGAATCAAGGAGCACAAAATCGACATTCAGCTCACATATCTCTTTGATAATGTCATAAAGATACTGCTGTGCATCTTCTGAATAGGGGTTAAGCCACGGCTTGCCGCCATTTGCAAAGCTCTTGTCAAGCCAAAGCATCCCCGTGTTGCCCATGTAATTAATAGCCATTGTGCCTCTGAACTTGCCGGCTGCAAGAGGGTCCTTGAAACAATGTATTCTCGCAATTACGGCTATATTCTCCTGCTTGCACAGGGCAATACAGTCACTCACGGCGGAACTGGCGTTTTCGTCCGCCGCAGTTGTTTCCATTTGTGCAATAGATGAGTCATAGCAAAGATATCCCATTGTGTTTTTAAAGTTTATTATTGCCGCATTCCCGCCCTGAGCCTTGACATTTTCCAGCTCTCTGCTCATGCTCTGCGTATCGGCAAGGGCAGCGGTGCCAATATATACAGCCTTCATATTGCTGCTGATTACCGCCGGCTGTGCAGCCTGAGTTGTCGTTTCTGCCTGAGCCTTTGTCGTGCTTTGACTTGCAGTTGTTTCCTCTATCTTAGGCATCTCCGAAATATCAAGCATAACATCGGTTATGAAATACCCGACAGCAACAATCGCACATATACCCGCAACCGCCAGAACGGTTTTGATTATTTTCCTTCTTCTCATTCTCTCGGTGTAACTCGTTCGCTTGCCCATAGAACCACCGGGATAAAAGCGTGAAAAGCCCGTGAAGCTGCTATGCCTTCGGTTATATTCATTGATATAATCCGAATCATATTTCTTCCTTCTTTTCAATATAAATGCCCCCGTTTTTAATAATATTTATCAAGCAAAAAGCGAGGTGCCTGAAAACCCCGTGAACGCCATTGAGAGCAGGGCAACATAGAGAAACATTGCGGGTGCTCCCTTAAACGCCTGAGGCAAATTAGGGTTACTTTCAATCCTTTTAAGCCCGATACTGATAAGAGAGATTGCAAAAATAAAAGCAATTCCGGAGCCGACACCTATACCGATGCTTGCTGCAAAGGTATTGCCCAGCCTGCGGTTTAACAGCGGGATGGCAAAAACAAGGGTATTGAGCGCCGCCATACCAATCATGCTCAGGAACTTTCTGCCGGGCTTGAAGACAAATTTCACCGCCAGCACCGTGACAAGGTAGAGAGCTACCAGCACCCCGCCGAAAATCGCGCTGTGAATGGCTAAATTTAACCTGTCAATTTGGACTATGAAATCCAATGCACGGCAGATTACGGCAGAAAGCACCGAAAAATAGGCAACCATTATCGAAAAAGCTGCAAGGCGCCTGGGTTTTGTAGCCATACGAACAGCTTCGCTCGCACCGTAGCCGCCGCTGAAAACAAGGTTCTGAATAAAAGTAATATAAAGTGCTGCATTCAAAAGACTAAAGAACCAACTCAAATTCCGGCACCTCCTCAGTTATCTAGATTATGTTTTTTTCTGAAGTTTTCAAAAAGCTCAGAAATATCACGGTCAAATTCATCGGCATACTCATTTATTTCGTTCGGATTATCTTCCCCGTTATTCTCATCTGCGGCTTTCGGGGTGATTTCATCTCCCCTAGCAGGCACATCCGTTTCGTCCTGTTGCTGTTTTTCGGGCTGCGGCTCGTTATAATCCGATGCAATTTCCAACGCTGTTTCTTCAAGTGGTAAAACCTCCGAATCCGAGGGCGATTGCTCCGCAGCTTCCTCTCCCTGAGGGATATCGGGGACATAAACCACCTTCTCAGATGTTTTAGGCAAAGCCTCCGTCTTACTGATGCCTGTATTTTCATTGCTTGCGGTATCAGGTCCGGTGATTTTTCCCCTATTGAGCGCAGAGGGCTTTTTTTCACTGCCTCTGACAGAGGCCGCTCTTTGCTCCTCTGCTCTGGAGGTCTTTATTTTGAAGCTCATATCCTTTTCAAAGCGGGGAAAAAACCTGATAACAATTGCTTTGTGGAGTGCTGCGAGCAGGCCGACCACCGTAAAGCCGCCAAAGGTCATGAGTAAGCCCGGGGCTGCAGGGTTTTCGAAAATAACTCTGCCGGCAATTGTTCCGTTGCCCAGCAGCTCCCTAATTGCACCCACAATCAGAAAAACCACACTGTAGCCCAGCCCCGCTGAGAATGCGTCAATAAAGCTTGCCAGAGGATTGTTTCTGACAGCAAATTTCTCGCATCTGAGGGCTGCAAGGGAGCTTACGGCGAGGAGAGGCAGATAAATACCGATGCTCGTGGCTACGCCATAATTCCTTACGTCCATATAATACATTGCAGGGCAGGCAATAAGCAGACCTATAATCATATATATTGCAACTCTTATCCATGCAGGCACCCTTTTGAGTGCAACGCTGGCAAAAGTCTCGCATATTATTAAAAGTAGAACGGTTATTGCAGCAAGCACGGCTGCTGCGGGAAGTGACACGGTTGCCGCAACAATCGGGCAGATGCCGATAACCTGAACAAGAACGGGATTATAAATAAACGCTCCCCTGAATATCATAGTTGAGGGCGAAAGCTTTCTCTGTTTATCGCTCATTTATCATTTCCCTCCCTGCCTTTGGTTTTGCTCTGCTCTTTTTATCGAAATAACTGACTAATCTCTTTATCCCTGCGGTTACAAGAGGCCACACTGCCGACGAAATAAGCACGGCAAAGCAGGCGCTCTCCTGAAAAATGCCGAAATAACGCATTACCATGCACAGGATACCCGCAAAGGCACCGTAAAGGAAACGGCTTTGAGGTCTTTTTGGGGATGTTGCAGGGTCGGTAATAAGGAACAGAGCCGTAAAAATCAGCATACCCGAGCAAAGCTCAAACACAAGCGAGGCGAGAATGCCATTGAGGACTCTGGGAAAAAGCAGCGCCATTATAGCACTGCCGGCAATAAAGCCCGCACTGTTTATTGCCGATTTCGGCTGCCTTATTGCAAGGAAGACTGCGGCGCCGATAAGCACCATTATGCAGGTTGCACCCACAGGCCCTGCTATGTTGCCGATAAACACATTGAAAAAGCTGATGACATTAAGCCCCATTGATTGGTTTAGCTTGAGCATTGAGGCGAGGGAAACTCCATATGTGGCTTCGCCGTTGGAAACAATTCCTACAGTCGGATAGAGAAAAACCGCCTGAGGCCTGCATAGACATATAAAGGCAAAACCCGCAGCGGCAGGCATAAACGGAGCGAACCTGGTTCCCCCAAAAGGCATTTTTGCGATTAAGATTGCAAATGCACAGCCCAAAACGGCAAGCCAGAGAGAAACATTCGCTGGGAGCAAAAGGGCAATAACAACACCTGTAAAAACTGCATTCAGGTCTTTTAAAGTCCCTTTCTCTTTCAATAAAAAGGAGGCTGTAAGCTCCAGCACAACCGCAGTCAAAACCGAAACTATAATGGTTTTGAAAACCGCTGTGCCGTAATAGTACCACGCCATAACAACAGGAGCAATCAGCATAATAAGCATATCTGAATAAAAACGGCGCGTTAATTTTTCTTCTTCCCGGTTATTAGTATTAATTCCGAAAGACAACAATACCACCTCTGAAATTCCATAATTTACACGTTGTATAAAACTTATTAATAAAATATAATAGTATTAGTCAATCTGCATAAATGTGGGGGGATTCGTTTTGAAAATTGAAGCCTTGAGTGATAACCGAATATCAGTTGAGCTGACACAACAGGACATGACGGAGCTGGATATCACATATGAAGAAATGGACTATTCAAACATAGAAACCCGTCGTGTAATATGGACACTGTTGGACCGTGCGCGTGAAACCCTCGGAAGAGATATTGACCCATGCGGAAGGATGCTCATTGAAGCAGTTCCTAAGCCCGAGGGCGGATGTACGATTAATTTCACCGTTCTATCTGGTGAGCTCAGGTCAACCTCTTACCCCGGTAAGCTCCACTTCAAAAAAGACAGTGCTTACATAACCTTTGAATTCGATTCAATTGACAGTCTGATGTCGTGTGCCAAGAGCTTCACTTTATCCGGCCGTCATATGTCAAACAGCGAGCTTTATTCATGCGAGGGCTTGTATCGCCTGCTTATATGCCCCGGAGCTGAACCGAAAACAGTTAAAAACTTTTTTTCTGAATACGGTTCAATGTGCGGCGAGGGCAACCTGCAGGCCGAATTCACAAGAGAGCACTGGGAGCTTATAACAGAAATCAACGCCATAGAAAAACTGTCACACTGAGAAGTGTAATACGGTTATATTACCATTTAAATGCTTCTTCGGCCAGCCTTCGCAGGTTATTAATTGCCTGTGAAGGCTGTTGTGCGTTAAAAACGGCACTTCCCGCCACAAATACATTCGCACCCGCTTTTGCAGCTTGAGCAATTGTTTTATCGTTTATTCCCCCGTCAACCTGAATGTCGGGGTTGAGCCCCCGTCTAATGCATTCTGCTCTGAGGGAGCTGATTTTGAGCAGGGTATCCTCAATAAAGAGCTGCCCGCCGAAGCCTGGCTCAACTGTCATAATAAGCACCATTGCCAGCCTGTCCAAAAAAGGGAATACCTCTTCTATGTCCGTTTTAGGTTTAACGCTCACTGACGCGGCGCAGCCTAAGGAGCGGATATAATCGATTGTTTCACCGACAGGGGAATCTGACTCAACATGGAAGGTGATTATATCGGCACCCGCATCAGCAAAGCTTTCAATAAATCTCAACGGTTCTTTTATCATAAGATGCACGTCAAAGGGCATTGAGGTGCATTTTCTTATTGCTTTTATAACGGGTTGGCCTAAAGTTATATTGGGAACAAAGCTGCCATCCATCACATCAATGTGGAGCATATCCGCTTTGCAGGCCTCCATCCTCCCTGCCTCCTCACCGAGGCGGGAGAAATCGCTTGAAAGGATTGAAGGTGAAATTTTAATCGGCTTCATAATATCACACTACCTCTGTCGATATTTGGTATTATTGCAAATTACAGATTGTAGCTACCTATATATCTCTGCTGCTCCGGTGTCAGAGAATCAATTCTCAGCCCCCAAAAGCCCAGCTTTCTGTTTGCAACCTCGTTATCAATCTGCTCAGGCACAGCAATAACTCTGTTTTCAAGCCCCTTATCCATATTTTTGACAAGATAAATCGCACTCAACGCCTGAATTGCAAAGCTCATATCCATTATTTCGACAGGATGCCCGTCACCTGCTGCAAGGTTTACAAGCCTGCCCTCGGCGAGAAGATGAATCCATCTGCCGTTTTGCAGCCTGTAGCCCATGATATTTGCTCTCTGCTGCTGTTTTTCCGTCGCAATTCTCTCAAGAGTCTCAACATCAATTTCAACATTGAAATGACCTGCGTTGCAAAGCACTGCACCATCCTTCATCACTTCAAAGTCCTTTTGTGTTATTACATCCTTGCAACCCGTCACAGTGATAAAAAGGTCACCGATTTTTGCAGCCTCGTCCATTGTCAATACACTAAATCCGTCCATTACGGCTTCCATAGCCTTGACCGGGTCGATTTCAGTGACAACAACATGAGCGCCCAGCCCCTTCGCCCTCATTGCAACGCCCTTGCCGCACCAGCCGTAGCCCGCAACAATAACATTTTTGCCTGCAATGATGAGGTTCGTGGTTCTGTTTATCCCATCAAAAACCGACTGCCCCGTGCCGTAACGGTTATCAAAAAGGTATTTGCATCTGGCATTGTTGACGGCAATCATGGGGAATTTGAGCTTGCCCGCCTTTGCCATTGAAACAAGCCTGATGATGCCCGTTGTAGTTTCCTCGCAGCCGCCGATAACATTTTTTATCAGCTCGGGGTAGTGGTTGTGAATCATATTCACAAGGTCGCCGCCGTCATCAATAATTATATTCGGCGCCGCCTCAATCACTATTCTGATATGTCTGTCATATTCCTGCTCGTTGGCATTATACCATGCAAAAACATTGATGCCCTGCTCGGCAAGTGCGGCGGCAACATCGTCCTGAGTCGAAAGGGGGTTGCTGCCCGTCACAAACATTTCGGCACCTCCCGCAGCAAGAACCGTGCAGAGGTTTGCCGTTTTAGCCTCAAGGTGAACTGAAAGAGCAATTCGCACACCTTTGAAGGGCTTTTCTGCACTCATTTCCTCCTTGAGTGCGGATAACAGCGGCATATTCCGCCTTGCCCACAAAAGCTTTTCCATGCCCTGCTTTGCAAGGCCTGGATTCCTGATTTCCTTCATATTCATATTCCTTTCAAGCACCGATTCTTTTTGCAATCCCGGCAACTTCATAGCGGATTCGCTCCTCGTCAATTCCTTTAAGTTCCCGGTTTTCCATTAGTATCTCACCGTTAACAATGACCGTTTGAACCTCAGAGCCGTTTGCGGAATAAGCGAGAGCGGCAACGGGGTTGTTGTTTGGCACCATGTTTACGGCGTTGAGGTCGATTAATGCAAGGTCCGCCTTCATGCCGACCTTGATTTGCCCGATACCGTCAAGTCCAAGAGCAGCAGCACCGTTTACTGTTGCTATTTTTATGCCTTCTTTTGCACTGACCGCCTGTGAATCCTCATTGACTCCCTTATGAATAAGGGTCAGCATACTCAGCTCCCTGAAAAGGTTCAGGGTGTTGTTGCTTGCCGCACCGTCCGTGCCCAGGCAGACATTTACTCCCGCTTTAAGGAGCTTGGGGACTGGGGCGACACCGTTTGCAAGCTTCAGATTGCTCACCGGGTTGGTTGCAACACTGACCTTATTTTCGGCAAGAATTTCAATATCCTCATCCGAAAGATGCACGCAGTGGGCGGCAACTGTTTTCAGGCTGAACATGCCCGTTTTTTCAATAAGCTTTATCGGCGAGCAGCCGTATTTTTCATATATTTCCTTTATCTCCACTCTGCCCTCGCTAAGGTGAGTGTTTATACCTATCCCCAACTCTTTTGCGCTTTGCATTACGATTTTGATATAATCGGGGTCACAGGTATAGGGAGCGTGAGGAGCCAGCATGAACGAAAGCCTTCCGTTTCCCTTGCCGTTCCACCGTGAAATCTCGTCAACAGCCTCGCGAAGCCGCATTGCCCCGTCTTTATCATTTCCCTTGCCGACAAGTCCCCTGGAAAGAACTGCTCTTATCCCGCTTTCGCACACGGCTCTTGCGTTTTCGTCGCCTTTGATATACATGTCAAGGTAGCAGGTTGTGCCTGTCCTAATCATTTCACATATGCCGAGCATCGTGCCCCAATATGAGTCACCGTCCTCAAGCTTATCCTCCATCGGGAGTATTCTGCCGAACAGCCAGTCATTGAACATAAGGTCATCCGCACTGTTTCGGAATATTGTCATATATGCATGTGTATGGGCATTAATAAGCCCCGGTATGAGCAGCTTTCCCCTGCCGTCGATTACCCCTTCGGCAGAAAAGCTTTCAGGGATTTTGCCGACTGATACTATCAAATCGCCGTCAATACAGACATCTGAGTTTTTAAAATTAAAATCATTATCTTCGTATATAAGGCAATCCGCTTTTTCTATCAAAATCCGCATTCCATGCTCCTCCTTATTTTTGTTGACTTAATAGTTTAAAATCTTACTGTTGTGCTGCTTATTATCAATATTTACTCATTTTGTACTATAACACAAACATGCTTAAAAAACAATAAATTACCATTAAATACCTTGAAAAACGGCCTGCCTAGTGATAGAATTAATTGATGAATTTTTTGGGGGGGTTCACTGTGGTCTATGATGTGGCAATTGTAGGTGCGGGAGTTGTCGGTGCCTTAATTGCGAGAGAACTCAGCAAGTACGAAATCAAAACCGTGCTGCTCGAAAAGCTCAATGATGTAGCTCAGGGAACTACAAAGGCAAACAGTGCAATTGTTCATGCCGGTTATGATGCGGTGCCCGGAACTTTTAAGGCAGCTCTCAATGTTGAGGGCACTCGCCTTATGAGCTCACTTTGTAGGGATCTGAGTGTTCCATACAAAAATATCGGTTCTCTCGTTGTAGGTTTTTCACAAGAGGATATAAAAACAATCGAAAGCCTTTTTCACAGAGGCAAAAAGAACCATGTACCCCAGCTTGAAATAATCGGGAGGGAAAGGCTGCTCGAGCTTGAGCCTAATATAAACGGACAGGCTGTCGGCGCACTTTATGCTCCTTCGGCGGGTATCGTCTGCCCGTATGAGCTTTGCATAGCGGCAGCGGAAAATGCGGTAATAAACGGTGTGCGGCTCATGCGTAACTTTGAGGTTCGCAGCATAAATTCAGATAATAACGGAGATTTTGTTATCTCTTCGGATAATGATAAGGTCACCGCAAAATACATTATCAATGCCGCCGGTGTGTATTCGGATGTCATTGCCGCCATGATTGGTGACAATTCGTTCTCAATCACTCCGCGTAAGGGTGAATATTTGCTCCTTGACAAGAGTATGTCGGGAATTGTCAGCCGGACTGTTTTCCAATGCCCGAATAAGATGGGCAAGGGTGTTCTTATTACTCCGACTGTGGACAACAATGTTCTGATTGGCCCATCCGCCGAGGATATTGAGGAAAGGGACGACCTCTCAACAACCGAAAGCGGCTTGCGCTCCGTGCGTGAAAGTGTGCAAAAGAGCGTTCCGAATTTTATTATAAGAGATATTATTACCTCATTTACGGGTATTCGCGCTCACGGCAGCTCGGATGATTTTATTATCGGCAAAAGCAGTGCCAACGAAAAATTCATCAATGTTGCGGGCATTGAATCCCCCGGCCTTTCGGCCGCTCCTGCAATTGCGGTATATGTTGAAAAAATCATTCTTTCAGAGCTACCCGGTCTGAAAGTCAAGGAGAACTATAACCCTATAAGAGAAAAACCTGTGCGTTTCAGAGAGTTGAGTACGGCACAGCGCAAGGCTCTTATTGCAAAGAATAAGGCATACGGGCGCATAGTCTGCCGCTGCGAAACAGTCACTCAGGGCGAAATACTTGATGCCATTCGTTCACCCGTGGGAGCAACGGATGTTGACGGAGTCAAGCGCCGCACCCGCTCCGGAATGGGGCGTTGTCAGGGCGGCTTCTGCGGCTCAAAGGTTGTGGAAATACTTGCAAGAGAGCTCGGCACCACTCTTGACGGTGTCACAAAATTCGGCGGCGAATCGAAATTTGTCATCGGCAAAACGAAGTGAGGTGAGAATAATGCAGAGTTATGATTTAGTGGTTATCGGCGGCGGACCCGCAGGCATGGCGGCTGCGCTAAAGGCCAGAGAATGCTCTGTTAAGAGCATTCTCATTCTTGAAAGAGCCGAAACTCTCGGCGGAATTCTTGAGCAGTGCATACACACGGGCTTCGGTTTGCATTATTTCGGCGAGGAGCTTTCCGGCCCCGAATATGCCGCCCGTTTTATCGAGCTTGTCGAGAAGGAAAACATTGAAGTCAGAACAAGCACAATGGTTATTAACCTTGAATCCCGGGGCGGCAGGAACATTGTGACTGCCGTCAACAATTCGGATGGGCTTATTGAAATAGATGCCAAAGCTGTTATTCTGGCGATGGGCTGCAGAGAGCGGCCAAGAGGCGCTCTGAGCATCTCCGGCACCCGCCCCGCAGGTATCATGACAGCGGGCACCGCACAGAAGTATGTTAACCTTGATGGCTATATGCCCGGCAGAAAGGTGGTTGTTCTCGGCTCGGGCGATATCGGGCTAATTATGGCAAGGCGAATGACCTTTGAGGGTGCGCAGGTTAAGCTTGTGTGTGAGCTTATGCCATATTCAAGCGGCCTTACCCGAAACATTGTGCAGTGCCTAAATGATTTTGACATACCGCTTCGCCTTAGTTGCACGGTTGTGGGAATACATGGCAAGGAAAGGCTCGAGGGTGGCACAATCGCAATTGTCGTTGAAAACCGCAGACCCATCCCCGGCACGCAGGAATATATCGAATGCGATACACTTCTGCTTTCTGTCGGCCTTATCCCCGAAAACGAGCTTTCGA
>JAAZFZ010000202.1 GCA_012511485.1 Clostridiales bacterium
ATTCAGGAGATGAGCAAAAAAGAACTCCTTGAATTTCGCCGCAACAAAATTTCAATGGTGTTTCAATCCTTTGGCTTAATGAGTCACAGAGATGTTTTAGGCAATGTGAGCTATGGTCTTGAGGTAAAAGGTATAGAACCGAGCATTCAGGAGGAAATCGCCTATAAGTTTATTTCCATGGTGGGGCTTGACGGCTTGGAGCACCAATCCTGCGAGCAGCTCTCCGGCGGAATGCGCCAGCGCGTGGGAATTGCCCGTGCTCTGGTCAACGACCCGGAGGTGCTTTTAATGGACGAACCCTTCTCTGCTCTCGACCCGCTTGTGCGCAGAGATATGCTATTTGAGCTTCTGCAAATCCAACGAAAACTCAAAAAAACCATTGTCTTCATCACCCATGATATTGACGAGGCGTTCAAGATAGGTGATGCCGTATGTATTATGAAGGACGGTAAGGTTGTGCAGACCGGCACGCCGGAGGAGCTGAGCATCAACCCCGCAGATGATTATGTGCGTGATTTCATCGAGTCGGCGGACAAAACCAAGGTATTGTCCGTTCGCAATATCATGATAACTCCGTTCTGCGTTGTCCGTCTGAGTGACAGCATGGACAGAGCCATTAGGGAAATGCGCAAAAACAACCTGTCCTCTGTTATCGTGATGGATGACGAGCTTCACCCCAAGGGAATGCTTTTCATCGGTGAAGCCTTGCAGGCGCGAAAAGACGGTCAATCAATTTCTCAGGTGCTTAGAACGGGCATTACGACCATTCCGGCAGACACTTTGGTATCGGATGTCATTCCCCTTGCGACCGAATCGGCGTACCCTATTGCAGTCACCGATGAGAAAAATGTTATGCTGGGCATGGTGACAAAAGCAAGCATCCTCTCCTCCTTGGTATAAAGCTGCATAGAACATCGAAATTTAGAACAAATATTGAGCATATAATGACCGAGAGTATCAAATGATACTCCCGGTCATTCATTTTTTAAACCGCTTAATATAAAGAATTTGCCGATTCTAAAATATGATGGTGAGTAGGGCTATTCTAATCCACGCCCCTGCGTGAGGGGCGACTTTTTCCGTTAAAGCTTCTGCCTTTGAGTTGATTGGGAAAAGCTTCTTTTTGGTTATTTGTATTAATGAGTCCTTAAAAGCGGACTATGAAATAAAAAAAGGACGGTTCCTGATGGAACCGTCCCTGATTAAGTTATCCCTTAAATTATTCCCCTTGATTCTACCTCATAATATTATCCGAATTAGTGTTATCCCTCTTAATACTATTCTAATTAATACTATTTTGGGAAATCCTCGGCTTGCTTATCTTGTTACCCCTTCAAGGAAGTTTACCTCTGTGGCAAAGCCCTCCTTATCAACTCTGAAGGTTTTAATCTGATTCTTTCCGATATCCACCCAGAACGCTGCCTCTTCCATAGGCAGGCTTATCATTGCCCTTGTTTGCTTCCCTGCCGTTTCGTAGCAACGCAGGATGATATCGCCGGAGCCGTCCTCACAGAATTTAAGCGCGGTGACAAGAACATTCGGCTCGTCAATTTTTATGAAGCTCTTAGCCTGCGGCCAGCCCTTGCTCTTGTGGTAGCTTTCAGGCACAACTGCGGGGCGGCTGTTGAAGGCGGCGGCCTCCCTCACGATATCCGAAGTTTCTGCTTCGCCCGTGTGAAGATATATGCCGTATTCAAAGCGCTGAAGCCCTTCATCGGTAAAATTGAAATTCGCAGGCGGGCGAGTTGAAAAATGGTCCGCAAAAATTACATTTCTCAGGCAGGTAAGCCTTAACTCAGTGCCGGGGCAGTCGAAGCTATATTTTGAATCGCTCATAACTGCAAGCCCCCTGCGCACGCCGCTGCTATCCGTTACCGTCAGGTCTGCCCAATTG
>JAAZFZ010000203.1 GCA_012511485.1 Clostridiales bacterium
CGGGGAACAAGCTCTTTGCAAAGCCCTACCTCGTCGGGAAAAGAATTGGTTTAAAAACAAAATCCTGCTCGTCACCGTCTGAAACTCTTGCGGTCTGAAAAGCTGTTTTAACAAAATCCTCTTTTTTGCCTGTATTATTATCATATCTTACCTCTTAGTTCCTTAAAGCGGAGGCGTTTTTCTGAATATAAAAATACTATCATAACGAAAAAAAATAGTCAATCATTATCGGGTCAATTTGATTTTTTCAAAATCCAGCCGTATCAGTCTCTTACTAAAAACTAAAAACGGCGCAAAAGCGCCGTTTTATTAACACTATTTTGTAATATACATAAAAGCAAAGCAATTCTGGCCGCAATGCGTTGTGATTGTGCAGCCGGCCTGAACGGTATAAAGCTCCTTGAGCTTTAGCCTGATCATAACATAGTTATGAGCCTTTTTCATTTCACCTTCGCCAACGCCGGTATGCACAAGAAACGCACATTCAAGGTCAATATCATTGCCCACCATGTCTATCTCATCCCGAATATACTGCAGCCTGACCTGCTCCATCTTGCCTCTATATTTTTTGCCGACATCCAACACGCCGTCTGCCATTTTTATGCACGGTTTAATGCCCAATATGTTTGCGCCAAAGGAGGCAAGGGCAGAGCATCTGCCGCCTTTATAAAGGAAATCCAGCTTATCTATGACGAAGCTAACCCTAATTTTTTCTCTCGCCCTGAGCAGGCTCTTAACTATTCCCTCGGCTACAAGCCCCTCATCTCTCATTGAGCAGGCACGGATGGCAAGCAGAGCCATGCCCGTGCAAAGGCTCAGTGAATCAACAACAAAAACATCCTCTAGCTCCGAAGCGGCTAAAACCGCATTCTGATAGGTTGACGAAACCCGGGAGCTGAGCGATATATGAATTACTCTCATCCCTTTTTGGGTAAAGGATGAAAAAAAATCTATATAAGCCGGAAGCGGTACCGCCGAGGTCGTGGGAAGAATTCTGTTCTCGTTATAAGCTTTGAATATATCTTCAGGTTCTATATCCACGCCGTCCTCGTAGCTTGCTCCGTCTAAGTTAATGATAAGAGGGATGACTGCCACGCCATACCTTTCAGCCAGTTCCTTCGAGAAATCTGCGGGGCTGTCGACTGTTACAACTATGGGTTTTGACATTAATATCCGTACCCTTTCAGCTTAAATTTTTTGAGATAGAATCTAGTATATCAAAGTTCGACTTTTTTTTCAATATTTAATACATTTTGCCGTAATTTCCCTTGATTATTGAAAAATATGCCACTATAATTACTCTATATGTATAATATGGGGGAAAAATTATGTTAAAAGCTTGCGTACGCAGAATGTTTGAGCTAGGCTCCCAATTAAAAGGGCTTACTGCGGGAGTTACACAAAAAAGCGCAGAGAAAACAGGAACGCTCAAGGCTACCCGCTTTGAAGAGGATGCCGCAAAGGTTTTTTTCATCAAAAGCCCTAACGGCTTATTAACGGCGAATCTGCATGGCGGCGAGCTCACTTATAATGTATATTATAACGGTGAAAGAATTATTTCTGATTCCCTCATGGGTCTCAGAGTTAAAAAGAATGTAAATCTCGGCAGCAATGTTATTATCGGCATACCTAAGGTTGAAAGCCATTATGAGGAATACAGGGATAGAGGTCCCGATAACAAGTCTGTGGATAATCATACAAAATTTACTTTTCCTGTCAAACATTTGCCGACAGGGCTTGAATATCTTCTTGAAATAAAGGCATGGGATGACGGCTTCGGCTTTCGCTTTGTCTTTGAGAAAAATACCCGCCTGCTGGTAAACGAGGAGGTTACGGACTTCAGGCTCCCTCTTGACTCCGTCTGCTGGTATCAGACAGACCCCCAAAAGCTACAAGGCAAAACTCTTGAACAAAAATCACGGTATCTGCCGAATAATGTAGATTTTGCCTGCTTGACCACCTTCCAGCTGGCGGAAAACAAGGGCTATGTGATAATTACCGAGGCCGACCTGAGGGATTACCCCGGTGCCTCCCTCCTTTCAAAGGGCAGGGGCGTGCTAAAAATCAATTTCTGGGATTCGGGCAAATTCTATGTCAAGGGCTGTGTCACTCCCTGGAGGCTTGTCATAGCCTGCCGCACACTAAACGAGCTTGTTAACTGCGATGTCATAAAGAATGCAGCCGAGCCGGAGCATGAGATTTTCAAAGATGCGGATTGGATAAAGCCGGGGAAATGCATCTGGTCTTTTTTTGTGGAAAAAGATGAAGACAGCCGCAGCTTTGATACGATTATGAAATTCAATAAATATACTCAGGAGCTGGGCTATGACTATAACCTAATTGATTCGGGCTGGAGAAAGTGGGCATTGACCGAATCGGCAGCTTTTAGAAAGGTTAAAAGGATTGTTGAGGACGCAGAAAAGCGCGGCGTCGGAATCTGGGTTTGGAAGGCTGCCCCAAAGGGGCCTTATTTCGGCATCTACCGCAAATGGTTCTTTGCAAAATGCCGAAAGATAGGTGTTAAGGGCGTTAAGCTCGACCATATCGAGAGTGAATCAAAGTTCCAGATTAATCTCTACCGCAAATTCCTTGAAGAAGCCGCAAAAAACAAGCTTATGGTTCTCTATCATAACCCGCAAAAGCAGACTGGGCTTTCAAGAACATATCCGATCCTTTTGAATATGGAGGCTATCAGGGGCTTACAGTGCGGCTGCGATGAGGATGACAGCACAATTCTGCCCTTTACAAGGCTTGTTGCTGGTGATGCCGACTATACACCGCTTTGCTGGACGGTTAAGAAAAGGCGCAGGGAGGCCTCAATAGGTCACCTCATGGGCACCTGCATAGTTATTACATCTTCGTTTTTAACTATAAGCGAGCACCCCGATAACATAATCAAACACATCATGGCTGATTTCATCAGGGAGCTTCCCACAACCTGGGACAAGACTGTCTGCCTGCCTTCAAGCGTTTTCGGTGAGGTAGCGATTTTTGCAAGGCAAAAGGGCGAAATTTGGTATTTAGGGGCCGTCAACAGCAGAAAGGGAGAAAGAGAAATTGAAATTGATTTCTCCTTCCTGCCCGATTCATGTGAATATAATCTTGAGCTTTTTGCCGATGACTTTACGCCGGAGCGCGATGTTAAGCTTTGCAAATATTCGGTAAGTTCCGGGGATAAAATCTCAATTAAAACGGATAACGGCGGCGGGTTTGCGGGCAGGCTGACAAAGGCGGAATAAAAACCAATACAAAAAGCGGGACTGCGTTGCAGCCCCGTTATTATTTTATCTGACTGCCGAAATCCTGTCCTCAAACCTTGGCTTCATTTCCGGCTTTTCATTGGGATAGCCGATACAGACTCCTATCTGATATTTATATCCGGCATTAATGCCGATTCGTGTTTTCCACTTTTCACCCTTTTCCTTATCGCTGAACAGCGCACCCGCACTGCCCACAATGCAGGTGGCAAGCCCCATACTTTCGGCGGCAATGCAGATGTTTTCAACCATTATCCCTGCGTCCATGTAGCTTTCGCCCTGAGCGAAAATAACTGCAAAGGTGGGCGCATTATGATAAAACGGGTTTGTTTCCCACTTTGTATGGACGGGAGTATCCCACCCGACAATGTTTTTGAAATCAATCTGCATTTCCCTTAGCATTTCGGCATTCTGGATGAACCTAACATGGCAGGGCTGAGAGTTCCTGCCGCTGGGAGCCCTGAGTGCGGCGGCAATAAGCGTTTCAAGCTCCTGCTCGCTTATCTGCTCCTTTTTATACTCCCTGACAGTCTGCCTATTGAGTATAGTGTCAACTGTTTCGTTATTAATCATTATGAGCCCTCCCTTTGAGTTGCTTTGTATTCCTCAATAAGGCTGTTGAGCCTTTCGGTGTTTTCGGTTATTTTATATGATTCTGCGGCAGAAGAAATGATACCGTCAAATTCTGCGCTTTTGAGCTGCTTTAAGCAGGCGCTTCGGTGGGCATTGAAATAGGTGTCATCGTCCTTTGACATATCCGCTTTTACAACGAGGAATATATAGTCGCCCGCTTCTATTACCGCTGACTTGCCGCTGTCGAGAGCCGCAACCTTTTCATAAAAGCCCTCGGGGTATTCTGAGCTATCCTTTTTAAGCAAATTGACAGCACCCGCATTAAAGGTCGAATCCTGCTCCTTTGCATAGGCTGCACCAACCTCGTCAATAGTCTGCCCGTTGTTAAGCTGAGAGAGCATACTGTTGAATTTTGCTCTGAGCTTTTCTTTTTCATCATCGTCAAGGCTGACGGTTTTGCCTGTTTCGTCCGTCGCCGTCATATACCCATTAACGGCAAAAAAGCCCACATAATTGGCATAGAAATAATCCTTTATTACTTTTCCGGGAACCTCGCTGCTCCCGCCCTCGCCGTAATATGAATTGAAAAGCACATCTCTTTTTGCAAAGCTTGTTTTTATCTTTGTGAGCGTTTGCTTTGAAACGCCGATTTTGTTATAGTAGCTTGAATAAATTCTCCATTCATTGCTGACACCGCCTGAAATCTCGGTTTTATGCTCGGTGTCAAGCGCCAGTGAGCGCTTTTGAAACTCTGTGTTAACGGCTGCATATTTGGCACAAAGCTGCTCTGCCGCATCAATATAATTCCCGGACACCGAATTTTCATTAAGCCCGTATTTTTCGGGGGAGGATGAAACCTTGTCAAGATAATAAATCAAGACCTCGTCTGACAAATTGAGGCCGGAAATATTTATTGCGGATTCGATTTCATTTTTGGCACAGGCCGAAAATGCGAATAATAATACTATGATATATACAAGGGCACTTATCGGTTTTTTCAACACAAACACTTCCTAGGCTTTAATTGCTTTTTTATTATGATATCATGAGCAAAAAATTTTTTCAACCTACTATTACCTGTTTGACACTAATAATCAAATATGCTATTATTACAACAATTAATTTCAATATTTTTGGTGAATGAAAGGTGGAACAGGATGTATTCGGATTTGATTGACACAATAGGCTTTGTATCAAAGTGCGACCCTGCAGTTGGTCAAGCAATGAGCCTTGAGCTTGCCCGCCAGAGGCGCAACATTGAGCTGATAGCCTCCGAAAACTTAGTGTCTCCCGCAGTTATGGCTGCAATGGGCAGCGTTTTGACCAATAAATATGCAGAGGGCTACCCCGGCAAAAGGTATTACGGCGGCTGCGAATGCGTTGACATTGTTGAAAACCTTGCGATAGAGAGGGCAAAGGAGCTTTTCGGAGCCGATTTTGCCAATGTTCAGGCACATTCCGGTGCTCAGGCAAACATGGCAGTGTATTCCGCTTTTCTTAACCCCGGTGACCTTGTAATGGGCATGAACCTTGCCCACGGCGGTCACCTTTCGCACGGCTCGCCGGTCAATATGAGCGGCAAGCTCTATAAATTTGAGCCTTACGGTGTCAATGACGAAGGCTTCATTGACTATGATGAGCTTGAAAGAAGGGCAATTGAGCTCAAGCCGAAAATGATTGTTGCAGGTGCCTCCGCCTACCCGAGAATCATAGATTTCAGAAGAATCGGCAAAATTGCAAAGGCCTGCGGCGCATATTTTATGGTTGACATGGCTCATATCGCGGGGCTTATCGCCGCAGGGCTTCATCCCTCGCCCGTACCCTATGCCGATGTTGTGACCTCAACCACGCACAAGACGCTCAGAGGACCCAGAGGCGGCCTGATTCTCTGCAAGGAGGAATTCGGTGCAGCTGTCAACAAATCGGTCTTCCCCGGAAATCAGGGCGGCCCGCTCATGCATATCATAGCGTCAAAAGCCGTTTGCTTTGGTGAAGCACTCAAGCCCGAATTCCAGGATTACCAGAAGAAAATCCTCAAAAACTGCAACGCCCTTGCCAAAGGGCTTCTTAAAAGAGGTGTTAACCTTGTTTCGGGTGGCACCGATAAC
>JAAZFZ010000204.1 GCA_012511485.1 Clostridiales bacterium
ACGCACAAGGGCATTAAAAGCCTTCCGCCTCCCCTGCTCTGTTGAAAGCTGATTTGGGAATTTAAACTGCAATATTTTAATAATACGCTCCTTTTGATTGTTGTCAAGCCCTTGACAGACAATATCGGCAATTTCCCTTGAAATGCCTTTTGAGATGAGTTCGCAACGAATTTTTAGCGGGCTCATTAGCTTTCTTTCAAAAAGCTCAGCTGAGAGCCTTTGGGCATAGGCTTCATCGTCAATAAGCCCCAGCTCATTGACTTTTTTAACAGCCTGCTCCGCCTGCTCAGGCTCAAAATTCCTGCAAAGCCGAAAGTGCAGCTCTTTTTCGCAATAGTCCCGCCGTGAGAGCAGGTCTAGTGCCTTGTTATACGCACGCCGGCAGCCTGCAGCATTTTTTAAAGTTTCAATCTCCTTATCAGTTATTTCATCACCGGAGGATATCCCGAGAGAAAACCAGTAATCGGCATCTACCGTAAATATGTATTCATCATCGACGCTGATATGAATCTTGTTCCCTTTCCCCTTTTTTGCCAGAATAACCATTAGTCGTCCTCATCAACAATAATATCAAGTTTCGATTTTGTCACAGGAACAGCCGCCACGGGCTCACTTTCCGACCGTGTTATGGGTTTTCTGATTTTGCCTTTAGAAGTTGCCTCAGCCAGCCTTTTTTTGTCCGATTTAATTTTCCCTTCAATTTCATCGAGCAGCTCGGGGTTGGATGCAAGATACTCCTTAACATTGTCACGCCCCTGCCCTAAGCGGGCATCGTTATATGAAAACCATGCTCCGCTTTTGTTAATAATGTCAAGCTTAACGGCAAGGTCAAGAATTTCGCCCTCGCGGGAAATGCCTTTGCCGTACATAATATCGAACTCTGCCTCTTTAAACGGAGGCGCAACCTTATTTTTAACTACTTTAACTCTGGTGCGTGAGCCGACAAATTCATTCCCTGCTCCCTTGAGCTGTTCAATTCTTCTGACATCCATGCGGATGGAAGCATAGAACTTTAGAGCCCTGCCTCCCGTTGTTACTTCGGGATTACCGTAAACAACTCCGACCTTTTCACGAAGCTGATTTATAAAAACAATAATTGTGTTTGATTTAGCTATTGCTCCTGCAAGCTTTCTGAGTGCCTGCGACATCAGGCGAGCATGAAGGCCGACATGAGAGTCGCCCATTTCGCCCTCAATCTCCGCCCTGGGGACAAGTGCTGCGACCGAGTCAATAACAACTATGTCAAGAGCACCGGAACGAACAAGAGCCTCGGCTATTTCAAGAGCCTGTTCGCCGTTATCCGGCTGTGAAACAAGAAGGGAATCAACATCAACACCGAGATTTGAGGCATAAGCAGGGTCAAGCGCATGCTCAGCGTCAATAAATGCCGCCTCGCCATTCATCATTTGAGCCTGGGCTATTGCATGAAGAGCAAGTGTGGTTTTGCCTGAGGACTCGGGACCGTAAATCTCGATAATGCGACCTCTGGGGAGGCCTCCGATGCCTGTTGCCACATCAAGAGCAATAGAGCCTGTGGATATTGCCTCAACGCTCATCCCGCTGTTTTGGCCAAGGCGCATGATTGTGCCCTTGCCGTATGCCTTTTCAATCTGCATAAGTGCAGTTTCCAGTGCTTTTTGTTTATCCGCCATTCTATAAACCTCCATACAGTACAAATGTTCGTTTGTGAGTATTATACACTATACGAAAATAATTTGCAACAAATATTTTATTATTTTTTGTAAAAAAACAGACAATTGAGTATTACTACAAGCTTGCTGCTATATCAGCCAGAGAATCGCTCACCAGCATTTGAAAAACATCGGCAATTCTGTCCGCCGCCTCTTTTATTTCGCTGTGAGTAAGCTTTGTTTTGCTGATCCCCGCAGCCTTATTTGAAATGCAGCTTATGCCGCATACCCTCATGCCCATGTGCCTTGCGGCTATTGCCTCGCAGGCTGTGCTCATCCCCACGGCATCGGCTCCCATTTTGCTGTACGCTGTGATTTCTTCAGGCGATTCATAGTTCGGACCGCTACACTGGATATAGACACCCTCACGCAGTCTCAGCCCCATACTATCAGCTTTTTTCTTTATAATATTCCTCAGCTCAATATCATATATCTCGCTCATATCCGGGAACCTTGTGCCAAGCTGCTCAATATTGGGCCCGATAAGCGGCGACGGAACAAGGGAGCTTATCTGACCGCTTATCAGCATCAGGTCGCCCACATTAAAATCTAAATTGATGCCTCCGCTCGCATTTGTCAGCATAAGAACCTTTGCGCCGAGCATGCTCATGAGCCTTATAGGCATAACCACCTCCGCCATTGAATAACCCTCATAGAAATGAACACGTCCCTGCATAACAACAACAGGAACGCCCTTAATATAGCCGAAAATAAAGCGTCCCCTGTGACCTGCCACAGTTGAAACGGGAAAGCCCTCAATCTCGCCATAATCAATTGAACACACGGTTTCAACCTTCTGAGCAAAATCACCCAGACCTGAGCCAAGAACCAGAGCAGCCTGTGGTACAAAATCGGTGCGGGAACGGACATAATCGCAGCATTTTTTCAAATCATCGTATATTTTATTCATTTCAAACTAATTCTCCTAATAAAGAAATTAATTCATTGCACATATTATACATTATTGTTAATCTTCAGTCAATTAATGCTTTAATACTTAAAAACTTGACACAGTATAATTATTTATCAATCCCGCATATGTATATACGGGAGGTGAGTCGGTTGGAAAAAATCAATAAATTAACTAACGGTGAAATGATAAGGGCAATGACGGGCGAACAGGATGCTATTTCATACTATCAGCAGCTAATGACCATAACACAGGACAGCAAAAACCGTGAAATCCTTTCAGACATAAGGAATGATGAAATTACTCATTTTAAGGATTTTATGGAACTGTATCACAGGATTTACAGCAAAAGCCCTGAGCTGCCGACAGTAAAAAACCCGATTATCCCTTCCTTTGAGGAGGGGCTGCAGGCAGCAATTGCAGATGAGCTCAACGCCTATGAATTCTATAGAGATATATATTTAAACAATTCAAGTCCCGTTATCAGGAATATGTTTTTTAAAGCCTATACTGACGAAAATAAACACGCTTCAAAGCTAATTTATATACTTACGAAATTCTACGGCAACAGGCACTAGATAATGGATTTTGACCGCCGTTTGCGTTCAATCGGCGGTTATATTTATTAAATATATCATATTTAAAAAATCCATAATCTAGTGCCTGTTGCCGTAGAATTTC
>JAAZFZ010000026.1 GCA_012511485.1 Clostridiales bacterium
ATATGAAAATTTCAGTTGCTTTGGCTGCTTATAAAGGCGAAAAATATCTTGGCGAGCAGATTGAGTCCATTCTCCCGCAGTTGGGGCAGATGGATGAAATTGTTGTGTCCGATGACCTGCCGGGCGGCGAAACGCAGAAGATAGTTGAATTTTATCATGAGTATGACAGCAGGGTCAGATATATTATTGGACCGGGCAGGGGCGTGTGCAGAAATTTTGAATACGCCATTTCAAACTGTGGCGGCGATGTAATATTTCTCTGCGACCAGGACGATGTCTGGCTGCCGAATAAGGTCGGCAGGGTTATGAAAGTAATAGAAAACGGAGCCGACCTTGTCATGCACGATGCCCGGGTGACGGATGCTTACCTAAATACTAAGCACGATTCCTTTTTCACCGTCCACAATACCCGCCCCGGCTTTGCCGCAAACTTTATCAGGAACAGCTTTGTTGGCTGCTGCATAGCGTTTAGGGCAGAAATAAAAAGGATAGTGTTACCCTTCCCGCAGAACCTGCCAATGCACGACCAGTGGATAGGTCTTTTGACTGAGCTTTACGGCAGGGTGGAGCTCATTAACGAGCCGCTCATTTTGTACAGGCGCCACGGGGATAATGTCACCGGAGGCAGGGCATCACTTGCCCGTAAGCTAAAATGGCGGTATGACCTTGCAAGGGAGATTGCAAGGCGTACATCAAAGTTGAACAAGAGCAGAGGTGTGAAATGAAGCAGTATTCGGTTTCGGGCTGTATCGTTACCCACAATAACATCAGAACCATAAAGGAAACCATAGACTCGCTTTTATGCATGACGCAGGGAGTAAGCTTTAAGCTGTTTGTTGTAGATAATCTTTCGACGGACGGAACAGTTGAAGAAATCAGAAAAAACTTCAGTGAAAGAAATATTGAAATAATTGAAACAGGCACAAACAACGGCTTTGGCTCAGGCCACAACATAATTCTTGATATGCTTGACTCAAAATACCATGTCATTATTAATCCGGACATCCTTCTCAGGCAGGATGCGATTACAGCAATGGCTGACTATATGGACAAGCATGATGATATTGGGCTTTTGTCCCCGAGAATCTGCTTCCCTGACGGGAGAGACCAGATTTTAGGCAAGAGAGACCCCAAGCTAAAATATCTTGCGGCAAGCAGAATTAGGAATGAAAAGACACCGAGCGCTCTGCTGCGGGAATATGCGATGCTTGACGCCGATTTGTCAATGCCGCTTGATATAGAAAATGCAACAGGCTGCTTTATGATGATAAGAACCGAGCTTTTTAAAAGAATCGGCGGTTTTGATAAAAAGTATTTTATGTATTTTGAGGACTGTGACTTGACAAGAACAGTCAGAAAAACTGCGAGAACCGTTTACTTCCCGCAAGCGGTTGTTTACCATGTCTGGGGCAGGGAGAGTAAGAAGGATTTTAAGCTCATGCTTATTCAGATAAAATCAATGCTTTATTATTTTTGGAAGTGGAAGCCATGAAAGGTATGTTAAAAAATCTCTATAAATATAGGTTTTTGCTGCAGGAGATTGTGCGCAAGAATGTCAAGCTTCAATATCGCAACTCGGTATTGGGAATTTTCTGGACATTTCTGCAGCCTCTTATGACAACGATAGTCCTTGTCCTAGTTTTCGGCAATATTTTCGGCAGAAACCTTGGCGCACTTGTCAATTACCCCATTTACCTGCTTTGCGGCAGGCTGCTTTATGAGTTTTTCACTCAGTCAACAAAACGTGCAATGCGCTCAATAACACTGAGCGCCTCCGTTATTAAAAAGGTTTATGTGCCAAAATATATTTATCCTCTCTCAAATGTAATGTCGTCATTTGTCACATTTGCGATTTCCTTACTAGTGCTGGTTGCGTTTCTGGCGTATTATCTTATCTTTACGGATACCCTGCTCAGGCTCACTCCTTATATTCTTCTTGTATTCGTGCCGCTGATAATTCTGCTGATTCTGTGTATCGGCATTGGGCTCATACTTTCGACGCTTGAGGTTTTTTTCAGGGATATTGAGTATTTGTATGATGTTTTCTGTATGCTTTTATTCTACCTGACACCTATTTTCTACAGTGTCGAAACTCTCAAGCTTTCAAAGCCGATAGCGATGGCTCTAATGGCAAATCCACTCTATTCCATTGTGTCGATGTTCAGGAGCTGCGTTCTCTACGGTGAGATGTGGAATTGGAACTGGTTCTATTATTCTCTCGGATTTGCAGTTTTATCTGTGGTTGTCGGCTCACTGCTTTTCTGGAGGAAGCAGGACAAATTCATTCTACACATATAACAGCGAAAGGATTTCAGGCTATGGAAAAACCCGCAGTAAAGGTTGATAATGTCAGCGTTATGTTCAACCTTAACAAGGAGCAGATTGATAATATAAAGGAGTATTTTATTAAGCTTTTGAAGCGTCAGCTCCATTTCAATGAATTTTGGGCACTGCAGGAGGTTTCGTTCACTATTGAAAAGGGTGAAAGGCTCGGCGTGCTCGGCCTTAACGGTGCGGGCAAAAGTACACTGCTCAAGGTTGTTGCCGGCGTTCTCAAGCCATCAATGGGTACAGTTATGGTTGACGGAGTAATTGCTCCTCTCCTCGAGCTTGGAGCGGGTTTCGACCAGAACTATTCGGGCAAGGAGAATATATTTCTTTACGGAGCCACAATGGGCTATTCAAGAAAATATATCCAGGAAAAGTATGACGAAATATTAGATTTCAGTGAGCTTCACGATTTTATTGATGTTCCTGTTAAAAACTATTCGTCGGGCATGAGGGCTCGTCTGGGCTTTTCGATTGCCACGGCAGTCAACCCTGAGGTGCTGATTGTCGATGAGGTTCTTTCCGTCGGTGACGCAAAGTTCAGGAAAAAAAGTGAGGCTAAAATAGTATCTATGTTTGAAAAAGGTATCACAGTGCTCTTTGTTTCACATAATACAGACCAGGTGCGCCGCCTTTGCAACAAGGCTATTTTGCTTGACAAGGGCAAAGTAATTGCAAGCGGCACAGCTAACGAGGTTTGTGACATATATGACGAAAAGGTCAATGGCAGGAATAAAAGCAATTAAGGAGTGTTTCCAATGGTAGTCGGTGCAATATTTGCAGGTGGCATAGGTGCCAGAATGGGCAATTTTGATACTCCCAAGCAGTATCTAAAACTCGGCACCAAGCCGATAATCATACACACAATCGAGAAGTTTTTCATTAACCCGGATATTGATGAAATCATTGTCCTGTGCCCGAAAAGCTGGATAGGTCACACCTGTAACCTTATCGAAAAGAGTCTGGGCAAAACGGGCAGGGTATCTGTAATCGAGGGCGGAGCAACAAGAAACGATACCCTTAACAATGCACTTGATTATATAGACAAAACCTTCGGCATGGACGAGGATACCATAATTGTAACGCACGACGCGGTGCGTCCGTTTGTAACGCACAGAATAATAAGCGACAATATCAAGGCAGCCCGGGAATACGGCGCGTGCGACACTGTTGTGCCGGCAACGGACACTATTGTGGAAAGCCTTGACAGCAAGCAGATAAGCTCGATACCGGAAAGAAAAACGCTCTATCAGGGTCAGACTCCCCAGTCATTCAAGGCAAAGCTGCTCAAGGAGGTTTGCGAAAGCCTTAATGAGGATGAAAAAAAGGTTCTCACTGATGCCTGTAAAATATTTACAATTAAAAATCTGCCCGTAAAGCTCGTTGACGGTGAGGTGTTCAATATTAAAATCACCTATCCGTATGACCTTAAAGTAGCTCAGGTCATGCTTGAAGGAGCTGATATTAATGATTAATGTCCTGTACAGGCTTGTAGCGCCGAGAATGATAGAGGTTGCTTATTCCGAAATCAACCTGAATAAGCCGACACTTGTTGTTCGCCCGCTTTATCTTGCCATATGCAAGGCGGACCAGCGCTACTATCAGGGCATGCGTTCACAGGCGGCGTTGAAGGCAAAGCTCCCTATGGCACTAATCCATGAATGTGTGGCTCAGGTGGTTTATGATTCCGGTGGTACCTTTAAGCCCGGTGATAAGGTCATTCCCGTTCCCAATACACCGACACAGACGGACGATGTGATATCCGAAAACTATCTTCGCACCAGCTACTTCCGTTCGAGCAGGTATGCCGGATTTCTGCAGGACTATATTGAAACCTCGGCACAAAGAGTTGTAAAGCTCTCGGAGGGGTTTAACCTTGAAGTAGCATCGTTCACCGAGCTCATAAGCGTGAGTGTTCATGCCATTACACGGTTTGACAGATTTTCGCACTCCCGCCGTGATACCATAGGCGTGTGGGGTGACGGAAACCTCGGCTTTATAACCGCTCTGCTTCTTCACTATATGTATCCCGACTCAAAGCTTTATGTCTTTGGCACCGTTGAAGAAAAGCTCTCATATTTTTCATTTGCAGATGAAACCTTTCATGTCGATAATACTGGCAGCTCGGTTTGCGTTGACCACGCTTTTGAGTGCGTAGGGGGAGCAGGCTCTCAGAGTGCCATATATCAAATAATCGACCATATCGAGCCTGAAGGCACGGTATCTTTAATGGGGGTCAGCGAGAATTTTGTCGATATCAACACAAGGATGATTCTTGAAAAAGGGCTCAGGCTCTATGGCTCATCGAGGAGCGGAGTCGAAGATTTCCACCGCACGGTTGATATCATGCACAAGCATCCGGAAATTCCTCATTATTTTGAAAATCTCGTCGGTGAGGTTGTTTCGGCAAGGAGCATAAAGGATATTCACCTTGCCTTTGAGCATGACTTCAACCGCAATTACGGCAAAACCGTCATTAAGTGGGAAAAATAATGCTGGAGAGGTTTGGTTTTTTGGAGGAGTATAATGCCTAAGGTTTCTGTTATTGTTCCCGCTTATAATACTGAGAAGTACATTTCTCAGACGTTTGATTCTATTTTGAATCAGACTCTGCAGGATACTGAAATTATTGTTGTTAACGACGGCTCGACTGACGGCACTCAGGCAATAATAGACGATTATTGCAGCCGCCACGAAAAAATCAAAAAGATTTATCAGGAGAATTCCGGTGTTTCAGCCGCCAGAAATGTTGGCCTTTCAATTGCAAAGGGCGACTATGTGCTTTTTCTTGACAGTGATGATGTTATTACCGAAATCACTCTTGAAGCCTATTACAATGCTCTGACTAAATATGATGCCGATGTTGCTGTTGGCAGGGTGATGATGTTCGGTAGTATTACTGAGAGATATAACGAATATGCCGATAAAATAGCTAAAAAGGAAATAATAGAAGTATTCGACAAGGATATGCTTTGGAGCCTTCTGGTGAGCAACAAGTGCTATAATCGCCAAAGGCTTGTTTCGTCGAGAGTTCTTTTTAAACCCTTGAAATATGCCGAGGATGCCCTTTTTTTCGTTGAGTATCTCATGGGCTCAAGGCCAAAAATAGTTGGAGTATGGGACGCTTGCCTTTGCTACAGGCGCAGAGAAGCGGAACAATCCGCCACTCAAAGCATTAGCTTTTCACTTGTCGAGAACTTTATAATGAGCTCGAAATTTGTTTATGACATTATTAAAGAAGCTGTCAAAACAGCATTACCCGAGTCAGAGGCTGAGGATTACCTTCAAGAGATTATATACAAAACCGATTTTACCCTGATAACACAGTTCTACCGTCTGCTCTGGTCGGCGGATAATGCAACGCTTAGCTATCTTGAGCGGGAGCATAACAGGCTTTATGCCATGATGAACGACAAATCAAAGATAAAAATGGACGAGTTCAACTCCGATGTCAAGGTTCCCATTTTTGATAAGGAGGCCATAGCGGAAAACCCGATGATAAGTGTTGTCATGGGCAGATGCGGCGGTCGAAATCTTGAATCAACGATTAATTCGGTTTTCAAGCAGACAATGCCGTCATTTGAATTGATAATACCCGCAAGTGTTATGAAAAAGTTCATGCCGGAACAATGGAGGGGCTGCGAAAATATCCATGTTCTCAACGATAAATATTTCAAGCTCAGTGCAAAGCAAGTCATAAAATCATGCAGGCTGATTTATATAAAATGGCCAATGCAGATTGACGACAGGATGTTCAGATTCCTGCTGCGTGTCGATGTACCGGAATTCTTGAGGAAAAGGTTTTTTAACCTCCTTTTCCATGCGGCTAGAATAGCACTCAAGCTTATTAAGTGATGGTTGCCCTTACGAATGAGGCAATCCGCAATCTATGGCACAGCGGTCGTTGCCTACATTAGGTTATTCGAAATTTAATTCATAGCAAATCGTTAAATCCGATGTCCTCATCGGGTCGCAAAAATATGGGGCTGAATGTATGAAGAATCTGTTTTACAAATTTTTTTCTCTAATATTCATACTTTGCCGGTTTTTTAAAGTTAAAGATGGCAGGGTTGCACTTTTGTCGCCCCACAATGCCGGCTTTCATGACTCTCTGGGCGAGGTCGCTAAGGCACTAGAAGAAAAAGGCGGTTTTGAAATAAAATATATCAACGGGCAGGATTTAAAATCGTTTTCCAAGGCGTTAAGGTTTTTCACTGTCAATGCATTTTATCTTGCAACCTCAAAATATATTTTTATGAATGACAATTTCATGCCTATGGCGGATTTGAATTTTGCAAAAGATGCCGTGATAACTCAGCTATGGCACGCAGAGGGTGCATTTAAAAAATTCAGCCTTTCTGTCAGTCAGACCGAAAGAGTACGCAACAGGGTAATTGAGGGCAACAAAAAGCTTACATATGTAATTTGCTCATCTCCGAATATTGTGACGATATATGCAGAGGCTTTCGGTGTCGAAAGGTGTCAAGTTTTACCGCTCGGCTCACCGAGAACCGATTACTTCTTTGAGAACCATGACCTTGATGCTGTCAGGGAGAAGTTTGACACGGCTTACCCGGAGTGCAGAGGCAAAAAACTCATTCTCTATGCCCCGACCTTCCGTGATGATCCCCGGGAGGATGAAAAGCTCCTTGAGAGCTTTGATTTTAAAAAATTCAACATTGAATTCGGCGATGAATATGCTTTGCTGCTCAGGCTTCATCCCCAGATTCACTCTGCAAATCAAAAAGCAGACGGGGCAACGGATGTCACCTGCTACCCGAATGTCAGTGAGCTGATTCTTCTTTGCGATTTACTTATTACGGATTACTCCTCAATTTGTATGGATTTTGCCTTGCTTAACAAGCCCTCATGTTTTTATGCCTTTGACCTTGAAAGCTATGAGGAGTCAAGGCAGTTCTATTTCGATTATGAGGAATATGTCCCCGGCGCTGTTGCAAAAAGCTTCAATGAACTCATTCAAATAATAAAGAGCGAGAATTTTAAAACAGAAAAAGCAGAAAACTTCAGGCTTTTCAACTTCGGCAATGCAGATGGAAAAGCGACACAAAGAGTGGTTGAAAAAGTATTAAATGAATCAAAAATATCACCTGACGATGCATAGCATGGCAGGTGAATTACTGTATCCGCCGATATTGATGGATATGCCTGTTATTTTTCCTTTGGCTCTGCTAGCAGTGAGGCTATAAGCCCGGACATTACCGCAGCGGTTATTCCCGCAGCACCGGCTGTGAGGGGGCCTGTGATTACTCCTAGCAGCCCGTCCTTTGCTATTGCCTCCTTTGTTCCCTTTGCAAGCAATGCTCCAAAGCCCGTCAGTGGGACGGTAGCACCTGCTCCTGCCCAATCCACCAGCGGCTTATATACACCGATAGCTCCGAGAATAACGCCTATACATACATACATTACAAGAATTCTGCCGGGGGTCAGCTTTGTTGTGTCAATAATGATTTGACCAATTCCGCAAATAAGTCCGCCAATAAGAAAAGCTTTAAGCAAACTCATAAATATATCCATACATCACCAATCCCATAATAAGTTGACGGTTTTATTATCTGTAAGGGCTTATAAATTATTCCGCTTTAAGTAAAAAAACGAGCGGATAAACACCGCTCCTGTGTAGCTCTGAAACAAAAAAAATAAAAATTCACGGGCAGTTGACGCAACTGCCCGTATACATTTTTGACAAAACCTGCCTTAGAAATCTTCGTTATCCCTTCTTTTCTGGTCCTGATTGAGCCTGTTCCTGTTCTGATTATTGTTCTGGTTGTTCCTGTTCTGGTTGTTATTGTTTTGGTTGTTC
>JAAZFZ010000205.1 GCA_012511485.1 Clostridiales bacterium
GATTGATAAGGACTCATTCGAGTTTACAAAGCTCAGGCAGCTTCCTTTAAATGCCAAAAAATACGAGCAGACAATGTTTAACGATTTGTTTGAGTCGGGCAATTCAGTCACTACGGACCAGCTCAAAAATAAGTTTTTCTCAACGATTGATTTAACAAAAACGTTATTGAAAAGGAATTTTATAAATAACCCGGAGGACAGAATATATACAAGACAATCCGTTATTGCGCAGGCCTTATGCTCGGTTCTTGCAATTATACCGGCTGCATCATTTATGTTTATTAATGCCTATATGCAGTATAAAACCCCGGGCTACTATTTAATTGCCGGGATTCTGACCGGATTGCTGATTCTTTTCCGCACATTTATAACTTATCTGTTTGAAAAGAAAAATGCTATGAAAAGGTCATCGCATGTATCATTAATGATAGTCACTGTGATTTTCGGCATTGCTGTTGCAGCGGGCATTTTTGCATTTGGAGCTTTTGCATTAAATCAGCCTGTAATGGCACTTGTAGTTGTCGCTTTATCTGCTGTGATGTCTCTGCTTTTCATGAGCATGAAAAAGAGAACAGAAAAAAGCAACAAATGGATGCAGGAGATTTTGGGGCTTAGGGATTTCATTGAAAATGCGGAGCTCGAAAGACTCAACCTTCTCATTGAGGAGGACCCGGAATACTTCTACAATGTTCTTCCCTTCGCTTATACTCTCGGGCTTACAGATAAATGGGCAAAGAACTTTGAATCCATAGCTGTCAACCCTCCGCAGTGGTATTACGGAAGCTACGGACCCGGTTATTTCAACACCGTTGTTTTCATGAGCTCTATGAATCATTTAATGACTGTGTCGAACCAAAACCTCTCAGTCAGACCTGCACCTAGCGGTGGTTCAAGCGGAGGCTTCGGCGGCGGAGGCGGCTTCAGCGGCGGCGGAATGGGCGGCGGAGGCGGCGGAAGCTGGTAATAGTCCTTAGGCACAAACAGAATAATAATGGGCTGTCTTTATATTAAGACAGCCCATTTTTTTGCATTTCCGCTCTCTATTTCGACATTACTCAACAAAACATGCTCATAATTGTGCCGATAATCGTTTGTAGTAACTCCACTATGAAAAAGTAATCACCGCAAAGCTGCTCAACAGCTTCATTGAAATAATCACCAAAGGTCACTTCAGAAGTATCTGCAAAGGATGTGTCAGATTTTTCAATGTTGAACTCATCAACCTGCTCGTTTGTGTCACAAAAATAGGAGTTGATTGAGAGGGTGTACGAATCAAATTCCATTGTACTGTAAATTGACTCCTGATTGAGAATCGTAAATGCGAGCCATTCAAAATCATATGGCTCATCATATACTCTGCAGTTATCGGAGGCGGCACTGGCAGTGAAATATATTGTCCCCTGAGGGTCTGTTACATTGCCGTTCTCATAGCCTTCATTTTCAACAATTTCACCGTTATACATATAGTATGAACGGCCGTAAATATGCTCATGACCTGTCAGCATAATATCAAACTCAAAAATGTCGGCTATCGGGCAAAACTCAGCTCTCAGCCATATATTCTCATTGTTATCGGCATGGCCGCCGGTACCGTAAAAATCATGGTGGAGCATCCCAACTCTCCATTTTGCGTCTGTGTTTTGCATTACAGCTTCCTTTGCAAAATTAAAGTGGTCATATATATTTTCATTATTGGCATTAAAGCTCATAAACAAAACATCGCCGTATCTGAACCAGTAGTCATTGCCCGTCAGGCTCGGTGTAGTGCCTAAATATGTATTCGGATTATTAACATAGTGATTATATAATGTTGTCTTATTGTCGTGGTTCCCGACGGTTGTTGCCATTGGTAAGGACCTTAGTGCTTTCGGGGAAAGAGTATACATCCATTCATCAGCCAGGCCGTGGTGAGTCTGGTCACCCGCAGAAAGAATAAAGCTTATATCCTCATTAGCATTTAAAGCGTTGGCAAGATTGCACTGCCAGTTATATGCCATTTGACGCGCCTTTTCAGTGTCGCCCTCAAAGCTATTGCATTGAATATCGCTTACAAAAAACACCTTGAAGCTTTCAGGCGAAAGAGTTTTGAACATGACAGGCTCGCTGAAAGTATGGTCCGTCCCATAAGTATAGTAATAACAAGTGTTTGCCTCAAGGCCTGTTGCTGTGGCTTTATTTACTTTTTGTTTGAGATTCTCAGCAAAAGTGAATCTCGCCGAAAACTCGGTGTAATCACTCATGTCTGCATTCTTGCTGATTCTGATTACGGGTTTTTTTGAGAAAAAATCAGAGTGCCAGGCAAAATTCATTTGAGTTTCATCCGCACCGGGTGTAAGGGATATCAGTGTATTACTCCCTTCAAATTCGCCGCAGTATTGAACCCATTCATGCCATTCCATGGAGTAGTCCGGCAAGTCATTGTCTGCATTTACCAAGAAAGAAAAACTGCAAATCAACAGGGCAAGCGTCAGCATAAAACAGATTGCTTTTTTCATTTTTTACACATCTCCTTTTTATTTAATATTAAAAATGTTGACAGGGAAATTTGATTGTGTATAATAAAAATGTATTATATTGGGGATGTGAAAAAATATGTTTAAGAAAAAATCTATTGCCGTGACAGCCGTTCTCTTGAGTTTAGTTTTGCTGTTATCGCAGTTCGGAATTTCAACCTTTGCAAGAGAAAACAGTTTATCCGCAATTGTAGCAACGGATTTGCATTACACTGCAAAAAGCATAGTCCAAAACATACAGAATTATGTTACGATGCCTGAAAACCCGCTTTTCAGTCACGCCAGGCACAATGCCCAGCTTTTTGCCGAATCGGAAGCAATAATAAATAGCTTTCTGGATATTGCCGCCCAAAGCGAGAGCAGGTGTATTTTGATATCGGGCGACCTTGCTGACTTTGGAAGGCCTGAATCACACAGGCAGCTTGCACTGATGTTCAAAAAATTTGAGGAAGAAACGCAAAAACAGATTTATGTTATTAACGGCAATCATGATGCAAAGGAGGGCTTTACGAAAGCGAATTTTGCTGAGAATTACTATGAATTCGGTTACTCTCAGGCTTTAGTGAGGGACGAAAACTCACTTTCATACACCGCAGACCTTGATGATAAATACAGGCTAATCGCAATAGACAGTTGCATTTATGATGAAAGCTATGGTGAAATCAATTCAAGCTTGCTTTTATGGATAGAAAATCAAGCAAAAGACGCAAAAAAGGATAATAAAAACCTGATTGCTATTATGCATCATAATCTTCTCAAGCACATGAATGGCCTTGCAGTTTATGCGACAGATAAACTCATTGATGACAGGCTGGAAAACGCAGATGATGTCTGGGAGTTGTTTGCAAACTGGGGCATAAAATATATATTCACCGGGCATGCACATTCGAATGATATAGCATCATCTGTTTCTCAAAAGGGTAATGAGATATTTGATGTTGAAACCTGTGCGCTCATAGGCTATCCCTGCTCATACAGAAATGTTGAATTTTCAGACACGGGTGTAAAAATAACAACAAATGATATTAATGAAATCGAAATTAATCAGCTGCCGTTGGGCTATTCTCAGGAGCAGTTGAGACTCATAGCATCTGATTTTAATGGCTATGCTTATGGCATGATGGTGGCAAGCACAAAATATATGTTGCGCTCATACATGGCAAACCCATTACACGGCATTGAAAAACTCCGGCTTGACCCCGAAAGCAGCTTTGCTCAATTACTAATTAAAATAATGCCAAGGATGCACGAAACTCTTTGCCTGCCCTTGTATAAGACAGAAGCTACAAACGGCAACAGTATAGAGGAGGTTGCTGAAAAATGCGGCTATCAGCTGCCTGCAAGCAATTATTCCGATTTGTTTGAAATAGCCGGAAAGGTTGTAGGCGAGAAAACAAGAGGCGACGAAAATCTGCCCGCGGATTCAATTGAAATTAGACTTTTATGGGACTGCATAAAAGTTGCCGCAGTCGATTCTCTTGACACGCTTGAAGAAGACATTGAAAAAGCAATAATTGAGAGCAACCTTCCGATAACTTTCTCAAACATAAAAAGCTTTGCAACATTACTTGCCTTCAGGCAAAGCATTGTGAGAAAAATCATGACGGTATTATTAGGACCCGCCATTGAAGGAGTAACGGTTGATAGCGAACCGGGCGACCTTAATGTAATTCTTGCGCCTTATTCTCAAGCCGGAACATCGGAAAGCATAATTGATGCGATTCAAAAGTTTCTTGCATTTGTTTTTGATTACATTACTAAGCTGATTAAAGTGTTTATGTAGTTTAAACCATTGTTACATTGAAATTATACTTATCAAAATGATTGATTAAATCATCATTAGAGTATGTGCTTCCTCCTGAGGCGGCAACAAGCGTCCTCCCGAAGGAATCATAAACCACCATTTCAAACACTTCCAGTTCCCCGCTAATCAGCTTTTTCTTCGCGGCATTAAAGGCTTCGATAGTCTTTTTATCGCAGATGGCTGTATTTGGAGCGGTAATTGAAACAGTACCGTCAGAAAGCCCGCACATTTTGTGCTTGCTTGAAAACGATTTTTCAACAATGCTCTTAAACTGAGCATTTAAAAAGACGCTCCAGTCCGTGTTTACGGAGAACATATTCATTTTTGTTTCATTTGTAACTCCGATTCCGTTATAAGTGATAAACGCAACGCCCTTAGCCTCTGCGGCATTCGGACAAAGCTCAGTGCAAAGGCTGTGAGCTATCACATCACATTTTTTTTCATCAATGAGACCTTCTGTTTTTGATTTTTCAAGAACCAAGTCCATTTCAGTGTTCAATGGTGAAGTGAACACTTCTGCATCCTTATTTACGCTATGCACCCCCACAGCAAAGGCATTGACAAGGCAGGTTGAAAATGAATCGCTTGTTCCGTAGGTAGGAATAAAAGCAACTGCATTTGTTTTCGTTTTCATGCCTGCCGCAATTCCGGCAAGGTATTGAGCCTCATATATTTTTGCATAAAAACTGGACTGATTATCAAGATTATAATCAGTGAATCCGTAATTTAGAAATGTTACATTTTTGTTATTTGTTATGAGTTGCTTTAAGCTGTCCTTCTCTTTGGTGACAAGTGAATCTATAATGGAAGTGTCTGTTGTAATAATAACATTGCATCCACGCTCAATAAGAGAGGCAATCTCATCAGCGTAATTTTTGTTTATGTTCATTCTGATAATTTGTTTTTCCGAAATTCCGGCATCCTTGCAGGCTTTTACAAGGCCTTGGTCAAAAGAGTAGGCATAATAGAAGCTTTTACTGTAATCCTTTGTATAAATGACGCCGATTTTCATTGTGCCGTATTCAACTTTATTACCGCCGATTTTTCCGCAGGCAGCAAATACCACTAGTAAATTTATA
>JAAZFZ010000206.1 GCA_012511485.1 Clostridiales bacterium
GGATATAATAATGCATGGCTTGCCGTATTTTTCGACAATCCGTGCAGCGACTATTCCTATGACACCGTGATGCCATCCCTCACCATCACATACAATCACTCTGTCATATTTTTTCGTAGGATTGTTATTTAACTGTTTTTCAACCTGTTCAAGAATGTCCTGTTCAATGCTTTTTCGTCTAGTATTTGCTTGGTCAATATCCTGAGCAATGCTTTGGGCGGTTTCATCATCCTCACAGAGTAAAAGCTCAACCGCTCTTTTGGCGGAACCAATTCTGCCGGCAGCATTAATTCTAGGAGTTATAATAAATGCAATCCCCCTTGCATCGAGAGGTTTATTCTCATTATATCCGGCGACCTCTCTCAAGGCCCATAACCCTGCTCTGGGATTCTCATTGACAGATATCAAGCCCTTTTTCACAATAGTTCGATTTTCACCTATTAGAGGAACAACATCGCCGATTGTTCCTATTGCAACAATATCAGAATAATCAAACAGCATATCTTCCTGACTGCCGTTTTCAATTGCACAAATAAGCTTGAACGCAACGCCCACACCTGCAAGCTCCTTGAATTTGAGCCGGCAGTCCGCTCGGTGCGGATTAATAACGGCAACAGCGTCAGGCAGTTCATTCCCTATTCTGTGATGGTCAGTAATAACTAAATCTATTCCGAGCTGTTTAGCATATATAGACTCTTTAATGCATCTAATGCCGTTATCAACGGGTATTATGACTTTTGCGCCAAGCTCATTGAGTTTATCAACGGCATCTATAGTCAGACCGTAGCCTTCAGTATATCTATCGGGTATATAATAAAATACATTTGCTCCATGTTCTTCAAGATAGCTGTAAACCAGTGCAGTTGCGCAGACACCGTCGGCATCATAATCACCGAAAATCGCAATTTTTTCAAATCCTTCTATTGCTTTATTTATTCTGTCAACGGCCTTATCCATATCAGGCAAATCAAAGGGATTACTCAGCATTTCATGTGAATCTGATAAGAAATTATTTATATCAGTGGATTCAATTAATCCTCTCGATACGGCAATGAGAGCTGTAAAAGGGTTAAGCCCGTGCTTCTGAGCTATTTCAAAAGCCAAGTTTTTATCGCTCCTTGTAACCTGCCATAGTTTTTCAGACATAAAAATCATTCCCTTCAATCCAAAAATTTTAACATTTTTTATTTAAATAATCAAGTATTGTATATATAATGAGTATTACGCAACGAAATTGACAAAAAAGGCCGCCTAGACGGCAGCCCCACTATTTTTATCACTGTTTGCTGCTTCTCCGAATTACACGGGCGGGTACACCCACAGCTGTGCAGTTATCGGGAATATCCCCTACAACAACCGCTCCGGCTCCGATAATCGAGCCAGAGCCGACTGTTTTACCCTGAATGATATTACAACTTGCACCTATTTCGGTATTGTCACAGACCTTCACATTGCCCGAAATATTGACGCTCGGATAAAGCGTGACAAAATCGCCAAGCACGGAATCATGGCCAATAGTGCAGTCATTGCTTATAAGAGCAAAATCACCGATTGTAATATCAACAGTTGCAATGCATGAGAAACATATAATACATCCTATTCCGAACTTAACGGAATCTGAGCCCCTGAAATCATCTGCAAAGATGTTTGGGAAATGTATATTGTCGTTTTTTGAAAACCTTTCATATATGGAACGCCTGGCAGCGGAGCTACCGACACAAACAGCTGCTGAAATATGTTTTTCATATTTTGAAAGCCAGTCTGTATCACCCAAAACGGGCAGGCCATGTATTAAACTTCCCTTTTCCCCGGCGTCGTCAACAAAGCCAAGGAGGTTGAACCTAGCTTTTTGCTTATTAATCTCATTAAGTTGAAATAATACCTCTCTGCCCAAACCTCCGGCACCTACAATTACAATATCCTCAAGCGGCATATCAGCACCTCATTTCCAGTGTGATTATACCATAATATTGTAATTATTACAACATAAGCAGTTTATGTTATACAGCCGCAATTGGAGATGAGGGAATGCTAACTATACCAAGGCTGACAGATAGCGCTTTGTCAATCCTGTTCATTTCCTTTTCGTTTAAATTCCCCATTTTTTCCTTTAATCTGCGTTTGTCAATTGTTCTTACCTGCTCAAGCAGAACAATAGAATCCTTTGCAAGCCCGCAACCATCAGCATTTACCTGAATATGAGTCGGCAGGCTTGTTTTAAACCTCTGGCTTGTGATAGCCGCTGCAATTACCGTCGGGCTGAATTTGTTGCCTACATCATTTTGAACAATCAGCACAGGGCGTATTCCACCTTGCTCCGAGCCAATCACGGGGCTTAAATCTGCATAAAAAATGTCTCCCCGCTTAACTACCATTTTAATCACCCTCCATATTTTTGAATGGCAGTAATATTTTTGCCACTCAAGGGCGCAATTAAACATAGTTTAAAATCGGGGAGCAAATTTTTTTTATGTTTACGCTGGTTTTTACTCCATTATATGGAAAACTTTTTAGATTGACATTGATTTTAGTTAGTAATTGTCAAAATATACATAACTCTGCTGATTCTTGACTTCTGTTATTAAATTTTTTTAAAGTTTTCAAAATTTACCGTCAAATCAATCGACGGAACGGAGAAAAATTCCAGAAAACCCGTGTCTGTATTTTGCCTGAGAATATAACTTCCGGTTGAATTCTCGCCTTTATATTCCCAAGCACCGTCTCTTTTATTTACAGTAATATCTGTGTTTTTTATGACCTGTTCAAAGGAATTGACCAGCTCTGTGCCAAAAGCAGTTTGAGGGAATCTGTTAATGTCCATATCAAAGCTCAAATCCTCATAGGTAACAGTGCATTTACTTCCATTAAATTTCAACTCAAGCCCATTAATTGAATCGGGTGTTATTATTTTTATCGAATTTGAAGCAACGCCATCCTTTTTCCAGTGAGCAGTCATTTCGGATTCGTTAAACCGCACAATCAAGTCAGCTTCAAAGCTTTGCGGCAAAACAGGAGGAGAATCCGAACCCAGATTCGAGCAAGCAACCAAAAATAACACTAACACTGTCAATAAAATAAGCAACCGTTTCATGGAATCACCTGTTACTCAAATTTTGAAAGCAACAATGGCAGATGGTTTGCGCACAATGAAGGCGTAAGACCTCGCTGGGAATACTTTTGGGCAACTTCATCTCCTGCCATGCCATGAATAAAAACAGCACTTACAGCAGCTGCCTGACATGACATTCCCTGAGCAACAAATGAGGCCATTATCCCTGCGAGAAGGTCTCCGCTGCCTCCGACAGCCATACCGGGGTTACCGGTAGGGTTGATATACACTTTACTGTTATTGGGTGAAGCAACCACGGTGTTTGCTCCCTTGAGCACAAGCATTACTCCGTAGTTGTCGGCAAAAGCCTTTGCCACCTTTGACCTGTTTTTTTGAATGTAATCAATTGAGAGACCTGTCAATGCAGACATTTCGCCCGGATGAGGAGTCAGAATTACCGGCGCACTTGCAGCTTTCAATATATCTATATTTCCGACTATTGCATTTATACCATCTGCATCCAATATTATGGGGCATTTTGAATACTGTAAAACATTGCTAACAATTTCTTTGGTATCGCTGCTCAATCCTAAACCACATCCAATAAGCACGGCATCGGCATTTTTAATTGCGCTGCGCAGCTTTGGAATAGCTGAAATTGAAATCATACCCTGCTGATTTGAATTGAGCGGCAGCAAAACAGGCTCCGTGAGCTTTGCACCTATTGCCGAGTAAGCACAATCGGGAAATGCGGCAGTTACTAGGCCTACGCCGCTGTTAATAGCTCCGAGAGCCGCAAGAACCGCTGCGCCCTGATAATTCCTGCTGCCGCATATATTAAGCAAATGCCCGTAATCTCCCTTATGTGAAACGGGGTTTCTTTTGTTAATATATCCTTTTATATCTGCCAGTGCAAGTGTATATATACCGCCCTGTTTGAGAACATCATAGCAGCCTTCGTCAATTCCTATTTCAGCTATTTTTACTTTACCGCTTGCGAGCGCCGCAGGCAGCATGACATGGGCAACCTTCAATGACGAGATAGCGATTGTCAAATCCGCACTAAAGTGAGGCGAGGTTATTTCACCGCAGTTTGCCGATATTCCACTGGGTATATCAATTGCAATTTTATATACCTTGGATTCGGACATAATATTTATCAGTCTTTCAAGTTCGCCGCTTATACTTCCTGTAAAACCGAAGCCGAAAACCGCATCAATAATTATATCGGAGTTTTTTAACGTTTTTTCAGCATTTGCACTGTCATAACGGCAGTCAATAACCTTAACCGAAATATCCCTTAACCTGTCAAACATCAGTATTGAATCCTCTGAATTTGGATTACCCAGAGCGAGAATAACGGTGACTTTGCAGCCATATTCAAACAACTTTCTAGCAATAACAAAGCCGTCACCCGCATTATTACCCTTACCGCAAACAACTGCGACAGTTACATCAGTTTTTGAACCTAAAACTTCATTAATTATTATTTTTGCACTCGCTGAGCCCGCGTTTTCCATCATTCTTGAGTATGCAAGCCCGTTCTCAAATGCATATAGTTCAACTTTTTTCATTTGCTCAGAAGTCAGAATCCTCATAATTGCACCTCCGTTTTGCATAATTTTATCACTCAAAGAAAATCTTAGCAAGTAGAATTAAAATTTATCTTGCATCCTATAGAAAAAAATGATAGAATAGCATAAGTTAAAACGCATTGATGGAGAGAGTAGGCATTGCGTCGGGTCGACCAGAGAGAGTGCTCATTGGCTGGGATGCACTTGCGGCTCTGTTTTGCTGAAGTTCACTCCGGAGCGGTGCTGCTCAAGCCATATGGTTGTAGGTGGCGACGGTTCACTCCCGTTATGAGGTGAAGCACACCATCGAGTGTGTAAAGTGTTTGCCTTTGGGCAAAAATGTAGGGTGGTACCGCGGAGCTATGCCTTCGTCCCTCGTTTGGGATGAAGGTTTTTTGCTTTATTTATTATATAATTCAGGAAAGGATAATCGATATGAAAGAACAACTCATGGCAATGCGCAGAGTCTTCGGCGATAGGCTGGCACAGGTTAACACCCGTGCTGAGCTTGAAGCACTGCGTGTTGAGTTTTTGGGCAAAAAAGGTCAACTCACAACTATATTAAAGCAAATGGGCAAGCTTTCAGCAGAGGAAAGACCGGTAATGGGTCAGCTAGCAAACGAGGTTAGGGAACTCCTGGAGAGCAGCCTTGCAAATCACTCCGAGCAGATAAATGCCTTGGAAATCGCTCAAAGGCTCAAGGCAGAAAAAATCGATATCACAATACCCGGCAAAAAATATAAATTGGGGCATAAGCATCCCCTTTCAATTGTGCTCGATGAGGTTAAGGAGATCTTCCTTGGCATGGGTTTCAGCATTGCCACAGGTCCCGAGGTCGAATTGGATTATTATAATTTTGAGGCACTTAATATTCCGAAAAATCACCCTTCAAGGGATACTCAGGATACTTTCTACATTACCGAAAACATTCTTCTTCGCACTCAGACCTCGCCTGTGCAGATTCGTGTTATGGAAAAGCAGGCTCCTCCTATCAGAATTATTTCTCCCGGCAGGGTTTACCGCTCTGATGCCGTTGACGCAACGCATTCCCCTCTTTTTAACCAGGTAGAAGGCTTGGTTGTCGATAAGGGAATCACTATGGGCGATTTAAAAGGCTGCCTTGAAGCGTTCGCAAAGAGACTTTATGGTGAAGATACAAAAATACGCCTGCGTCCTCATCATTTTCAGTTCACCGAGCCGTCATGCGAAATTGATGTTTCGTGCTTCCGCTGCGGCGGCAAGGGTTGCCCAATGTGCAAGGGTGAGGGTTGGATTGAAATCCTCGGTGCAGGTATGGTGCACCCAAAGGTTCTCAAAAACGGAGGAATCGACCCGGATGTTTACAGCGGCTTTGCGTTCGGTCTGGGGTTAGAAAGGCTCACAATGTTCAGGTTCCAGATTGACGACCTGCGCTTGTTGTATGAAAATGACCAAAAATTCCTTAATCAGTTTTAAAGGGGGGTTAAATATGAATTTATCAAAAAGATGGTTAAGCGATTATGTTGATATAAGTGTCAGTGACAAAGAATTTACCGATGTAATGACTTTAACGGGTTCAAAGGTTGAAGGCTTTGAGGCGGAAGGCTCCGAGCTTAAAAATATTGTTGTCGGCAAGATTTTAGACCTATACAGGCATCCCGACTCTGACCATATGTGGGTCTGCTCTGTCGATGTCGGCAAAAATGAGCCGCTTCAGATTGTTACGGGCGCACAGAATCTCAAGCCCGGCGATTATATCCCCGTGGCTCTTAACAACTCTGTCATTAGCGGCGGGAAGGTGATAAAAACCGGCAAGCTCAGGGGCGTTGAGAGCTGTGGAATGCTCTGCTCACTTGCGGAATTAGGGCTTACAGTTCACGATTTCCCTAAGGCTATTGCAGACGGTATTTTTGTTTTGAGTGATGACTGTGACAAAACTCCGGGTACTGATATCCGCAAAGCAATAGGACTTGACGATGTTGTTACGGAATTTGAAATTACTCCCAACAGGCCGGACTGCCTTTCAGTAACAGGCCTTGCAAGGGAAGCGGCGGCAAGCTTCGATGTTCCTCTCAATATTAAGGAACCGGTAGTAAAGCCCGGCAACGGTGATGTCAACGAGCTTTTAAAGGTCAGGATTGATGCACCGGATAAATGCTACCGTTATGTAGGAGCAGTTGTCAAAAATGTGAGAATTGCTCCCTCTCCCCGTTGGATTAGAGAGAGATTGAGGGCAAGCGGTGTCAGACCTATTAACAATATTGTGGATATAACAAATTATGTTATGCTTGAGTATGGCCAGCCGATGCATGCCTTTGATTTAAGATACCTTGACGGTAATCAGGTTATTGTCAGAACCGCTCAGAGGGGCGAAACTATAACC
>JAAZFZ010000207.1 GCA_012511485.1 Clostridiales bacterium
AGAATCAGAAATTTGACGGCATGGTTATTACGGGAGCACCCGTTGAGCATATGCCCTTCGAGCAGGTGGATTATTGGGATGAGCTTTGCTCTATTTTCGAGTGGGCAAAAACCAATGTCTATTCAACCTTTCACATCTGCTGGGGAGCGCAGGCAGGGCTTTATTACCATTACGGTGTCCCTAAATATAATTTGGATGAAAAGCTTTTTGGTGTGTTTGCGCACAGGTCGCTTGATAATTATCATCCGCTTCTGAGGGGCTTTGACGATGTGTTTTATGTGCCTCATTCAAGAAACACCGAAATCCGCAGGAACGATATTGCCTTCGTGAAGGATTTGCAAATTCTTTCATATTCGGATATGGCTGGAGTTCATCTTATTTCGGATATGGATTGCAGGAATTTCTTTGCGACAGGTCACTCAGAATATGACAGAAACACACTTGCTCTGGAATATTACAGGGATGTCAACAAGGGCTTGAAAATAAAAGTCCCTTATAATTACTTTCCTGATGATGACCCCAAGAGAACGCCGGTAATGACCTGGCGAGGCGCAGCCAGCCAGCTTTTTGCAAACTGGCTCAACTATTTTGTTTATCAAAAAACTCCTTATGATTTGAACAGCCTTTAAATTGAGTTTTTTGCCGGAGCGAAAGCTCCGGCAGTTTTTTTTATTCGGAGGGCTAAGAATATTGAAAGTTAAACTGCAAAACATATTGCGTGAAAGGAGAGGTAATATGAATGATAACAGTAGCTGTGTGGAAAGGGATGTCGAGTTTTTAAATAGGATTTATCAAAACGCTAAAATGGGCGGCAACGCAATCAAGCTGGTGAGCGAAAAGGTTGACGAAGCGGGGCTGCTGGGCGATTTAAGAACTCAGCATGAGCAGTATTCAAGCATAGCATCAAAAGCTACTGACGAGCTTACAAAGCACCAAAGCCTGCCCAAGGATAAAAATCCGATGTCGCAGGTCGGACTCTGGTCAGGCGTGCAGATGAACACAATGGTAGACAAAAGCCCCGACCATATTGCCGAGATGATGATTCAGGGCAGCATGATGGGGGTTATAGATATGTCCAGAAACCTTAAAAGATATTCGGATGTAAGCCAGCCTGTCAAGGATTTGGGTACAAGCCTTATCCAGATTGAGGAAAACAACATTCAGCGCATGAAGCAATACCTCTGCTAACGGCAAAGGCAGAGTGAATAACCCTCGAATTGATGCGAGAATTCAAAAATCCGGCCGTTTTCAGATGCAGTGCCAAGGCCTGCAATGCCGACGCCAAAATATTTTACAAGGCTCTCATGCTTTGCCCAAAGGTCAAAATAGAGGGCAACCCTTTTTTCCTCCGGCACAAGAGCAAGAGCTTTGTTTTCTTCAACAGTAAAGTATTTCTTAGCCAAAGCAGTATTTATTCCCTTATTGTGAATCTGAATATCAATACCGACCTCTTTGTCAAAAACAGCGCAGACACAGATGTCACCGGAATGGCTGACATTAAAAGAAACATTGTCATAGCCTTTCAGAAAAGGCTTGCCTGCTTCGTTTATTGAAAACACCATTTTATTATAGGGAATTTCAAACTCCTTGTTTATTGCATACCGACGCAAAGCCTGACCGACAAGTGATAAATCTTCACGATGTCGGCCGGGCCTATCATTTTGGGTGTTAAGCCCATTTACTTTACATAGATTCGTTTGATTGATATTTACTGCATATACCTTTGGTTTCATTTTTTTTCATCAAGAGCCTTCTCAATTCCGTCAGCTACAGCCTGAGCATATCCGTCCTTGTTTTTATCGAAAAGCTCGTCATCCTTTTCGTCAGTCATAAACACCAGCTCTACAAGGCAGCTGGTCATATCCGAATACTTATTAATATAATAGTCAAGGCTTTTTCCATTTCTGAACCCGACCTTAATGCCTCTGACGGATTGTACCCCGACATCAACAAGGTTGTCAAGAATGTTTTGTGCAAGCCGTCTTTCATTTTCATCGTTTTGACTTCCTATCCAGATTTCGACTCCATTGCCCGAAACGGCACTGTTGCGGTGAAGGGAAACGAAGATATCCGCCTTCCTTCTGTTTGCTTTTTTGACCCTCTTTGCGAGCTTTATCTCGTTGTCGGCACTTCTTGTCAACAGAACTCTTATGCCCTTTGCTTCAAGCTTTTCCTTCACAATAAGGGTGAGCGTCAGGTTATCATTCTTTTCATACCTTAGGGAATCTTTTGAAACAGCACCCGAATCCTTGCCGCCATGACCCGCATCGAGGCATACAAGCGGACCCTTTGAGTCAAGGTACTGTTGGTTTGCAACAATAACCGACATTGCCGTCAATATGCTCAGGATGATAAGAATAACGCCTGCTATTACTTTGGCATAATTCTTCATTAAACACACCCTGACTGTCAGACTTCAATTAAAATATATGATTTAATCGGGATAAACATTATTCTTTTTTCTGCGCCCGGCTAATACTGCCGCACCGCAAATCAGGGCGGTAGCACAAGCAACAGTTATGTAAAAAAATGCACTGCCGAAATATGCTCCCGTTTGTGGATTTTCAGCCTGATTCTCACTGATATATTCTTCTGAGCTATCCTGCTGTGGATTTTCAGCCTGATTCTCACTGATATATTCTTCTGAGCTATCCTGCTTCAAAATCTTCTTTTCGGTTGTGATTATATCCTCATGCTTTTCACTTCTCGGCTTGCTGACTTCAGGGAGTGAAGAAACGCTCTTCATCGGAATCAAAGCATTGTTGGCCTTATCATTTTGCAGGAATTGTGGATAAAGGGGAGATGAGAAAACATTGCAATACTCATCCGAATAGAAAAACCAGTTATATAACTCCATCATGCCACCATGAATCTTTGAGTGCAGCATATTTTTAATAAACCATGTGTTTTCCGGCAAGGCGCAGGTTGAGGCGTCAATTCTGCCGTCCTGCGAGATATGGCTGTGCCCGCAGTCACAAGCCTGCCTGTAGCCTGACCCGAGGGTTTCATCAATGTGGGCAACGGTTGCGCCGACAGATGCGTATTTTGTGTCAACAGTTGCGTCAGAGTCATTTTTATATGAAACAACCAGAGGAGTTCTCTGCATATTATAGCCTGCAACAATCATAATTCTGATACCGCTGTCAACAGCGTTTCTTAGTATTTCACCCGCCTTGCACTGAACATTATAGTGATAATTATCAAGTCTTTCCATCAGTGCGGGGCTGCCCTTCTCTCCGAAGGTGGCATCTTTCGCTTGTTCATAGTATTCATCGGGTACGAAGCTCCATATTCCGGGCATACTGCCCAGCACGGGAATCAGGAACTCATCATAAAACTTATCCATAAGATGCTCGATTAAATCATCGCCCAGCTCAATGAGCTGCCCAAAAAGGCCTACATAATCCAGTGCTTCAATCAGGAATTTGAGAAGCATACCCGTAAAGTCATCGTCAAGAGCCTGCGAAGCATAGCGTGTAAGGGCATCCTTATTAAGCATTAGCTGTTTTGTGAACAGCTCACCTGCAACTGCAGTTCCGCTTATCGGGCAGCATTGAAAAATGCAAGCCGTCACATCTTCTGTGCCGTAACGCTGAAAATATGCCATAGTTATGACCCCGCCCATTGAGGAGGCACGGAGCATGACCTTATCATGGCCTGTGAGTGATTTAACATGCTGTATATATTCATTGAGCCTGTCTGCAGTTTCAAATGGGTCACTTCTGAAATCATAGGCAAAGTAGTAGGATTTATTAATTGAGTGCTCGGGGTTATCCGGCAGGCTCGTTACGGCAGTGACCCTTTCGCTCGAATTGCCGTTTTCGTCCATGGCGAGCGGGCCGTAAACCTTATATAGAGCTTCAATCACACCGTCCCCAAAGGCATCATAGTTTTTGTCTATGGCAAACCTTGCAACATCGGGTATAATATCGGCAACAAGCCTGAGCGTAGCATCCTTTTCGGGGCGGAAAATAATTCTCTCATTTTCACTGCCCTTGTCAAGGCAGAGTTTGGCACTGCCGAGTGCTGAAACATAAACGACAGGCGTATAACCGCAGCTGCAGCCGTTGGCGGCAAAGGCAGGCACAACAATTAAAAAAGACATAATAAGAGCAAGAACCATGCAAGCCGTTTTCTTCAGTATACTGTTCATAAAAACCTCCCGATACTTTATCATTCTAATAATTAGCCCTCGAAATTTCCTGACGACATTTTTCTGCACACAGTCAGAGGAAATAAATGTCAATTTTAATCTTATAAAAACAAAAAGCAGCTTTTACAGCCCCTTTTGTATTTTTATATCATATATCAATTGCACCGGCAATCTCTTTAGTTTTCACCTCCGCCTTGCAAATCCTGAACGCAGCCTCGGCAAGACCCATAAAGAACATGAAATACATCACAATTTTAGGTCCATAAAGCACATGGTCGAGCATACCGCAGGCCATTATCCCTACAAAGCCGGAAAGGAAGGAGAGTCCCAGCGCTCTGCCTCTGTTGCTCAATATGCAGAGCTGAAAAATCCTGTATGCACAGTATAAAAGCAATGCCGCAAATAATGTGAAGCCGAAAATGCCGCCCTCAACGAATATTTCGAGGAACAAGTTGTGCGCATGGGGCTGATAGATATGGTATTGATTGGCCAGAATTTCGCGCATATTCTCAACGCCTGTGCCCAGCCCTAAGAACGGATGCTCCTTAATGGTTTCAATTGTTGCGTGCCAAATATTGTACCTAAGATTTATCGATGTATCGGTGGTGCTGCCGATAGTGAGAAAACGCTGAAATACACCCGGCGCAACCATTGCAAGCATTATAAGACTCCCAAAAGAGAGGCCAAGCAGCTTATAAGCGGTCTTTCTACTGTAAAACATCAGAATTATTACTGCCAGCATCGTTGCAAGGTACGGGCCTCTTGAATATGATGAAGCTATGCCGCCAATAATAAGTATTAAGCAAATGAAAGAAAGCAGCCTTTTTTTCTTAAGTGTACTGTGGAACATACCATATACAGAAAAGGGCAAAACCATTATTAGAAAATATGCAAAAATAAGCGGGTTTGTAAAGGTGGATGACGCCCTTAAAGAAATATTAACAAATTGCGTATTAGGCAGTTGATTTACAAAAAAATCGGGCAGAATAACTGTGGTGGCAAGCTTTGCAACCAAATAGTTCAACCCACGCCAAAAAGGGTTAAACATTGAAGTTAGCGATTTTGAGATGTAACCCCCGAAGTGCATCAGAAAAACCTCAATAATTCCAATTAAACCCGCAATACCTCCGGTAATGGAGATGAAGAAAATAATTTTTTCCATCCTTTGAAAGCTGTTAACCGTTTCTGATGTAACCAGATATGCGCAAAATGACAATGCCCACAAAAAAGCCACAAGAAGGCCGATTGTTCTGTTGCCTGTCCAGATTACGCCTATGAACTGCCATATAACAAAGGCAAGGCAGAGTCGGCCGACTGTTGAAATAACAGGCTTGCGCTTTTCAACCTTGAGTTTATGAAAATACATGACGGCAACAACAAATACAAGAACCGGTGCTATGTATTCCGGCATTAAGGCAGCCAGGGTCATGCAAATAAGCAAAAACCTCCACAAGCGGTCCATAGCCTTAGTGTCATTTTGAGCAATAAGATTCATTTTTTGACCTTTCCAAACATCAAAATATATTTGTATTATACATTATTTATTAAATATTTGCAATAAGCCGAGCTGTTTTAGGCTTTCATTTATCAAAATATTACATATTTGTAAACTTTAAAAAAAGTACTTGATTTTTACAGAAAAACTGTCTAAAATAATTTTAGCACTCAAGGTAATAGAGTGCTAATCATTATATATATTTAACAGGAGGAATCTAATATGACGATTAAACCACTTACCGACCGTGTAGTGGTCAAGGCTGTCGAGATTGAGGAGACTACTAAGAGCGGTATTATTCTTGCCGCTTCCGCACAGGAAAAACCCCAGTTTGCTAAGGTTGTTGCTGTCGGTCCCGGAGGGCTTGTTGATGGCAAAGAGGTTAAGATGTATGTCAAGGTTGGCGATAAGGTCATCACCAGCAAGTATTCCGGCACTGAAATCAAGCTGAACAAGGAAGAATACACTATAGTTCGCCAGAGCGATATCCTTGCAATAGTTGAATAATGATTAATATTTATTTCTAATACTAGGAGGAATTTATCATGGCTAAACAGATAATATTTGG
>JAAZFZ010000208.1 GCA_012511485.1 Clostridiales bacterium
GGCAATGAGCTTGCAATAATCGGTGAGGTTCACCCTAATGTACTGAAAAACTACGGCATTGATTCAAGGGCATATGTTGCGATGGTGGATTTTGACACAATATCCTTGAACAGAAAAACAATTAAAATCTATAAACAGCTGCCTAAATTCCCCTCAATCAGTCGTGACCTTGCCTTTGTTTGTGACAAGGATATAACTGTTCTGGCTCTTAAAAAAGTAATAAGCAAGGCTGTGGGTGAAATGCTTGAAGATATATGCCTATTTGATGTTTATGAGGGGGCGCAGATTTCTGAGGGTAAAAAGAGCGTTGCATTTAATGTTCGTCTGCGTTCAAAGGACAAAACATTGACCGACAATGATGAGGATTCCGCAGATAAAAATGCTGTTTCGGCACTTTCTGAGCCTGGAATTAGTTTAAGAGGATAGAACTGACCGAATTTATTTGTTTTTTATTGTATTATTATTTTTCATGGTGTATAATGGTAGTACCTTATTTAGGAGGTGTCAGATATGACCGATAAAACAATTCAATTTTCAATTAAAGATGAGCATGAGGAAGAAATGAGAAAAATCCTTCTTACAGTTTATGATGCTTTGTTGGAAAAGGGTTATAACCCTATCAGTCAGATTGTCGGTTATATTCTTTCTGAGGATCCAACCTATATTACAACTCACAATAATGCCCGCAGCCTTGTCCGTAAGCTTGACAGGGATGAACTGCTACAAGTTCTTGTGAAGGAATACATTAAAGCGAAATAATTGATTGGAGCGATTTTATGCCCGAAAAAAAGAATAACGACGAAGAGTTTCTCACCTATAAAGGTAAGCCACTTGTTCGCAGCGGCAACACCATTTACTATGGCTATATGAGCGACCCGTTTGTCATTGTTATCAGCATAACAAGCACAAAAATGGTTAAGGACCTTGAGGTTTCGGATAGAGTTGTTGTTCAGCTCGTCAAAACAGACCCGGATGTCCGCCCTCGGGAAAGAATAGTCAAAAAAGGTGAAAAACGAGGTTTGTATAACGCAATGGATGTCGGAGCTGTATGGCTCCAGCGAGCACTAAATAAAACTGCATAAAAAATAAGAAAAAAATGAGGAATGAGTTCAATGCGAGCTCATTCCTTTATTTTTGCACTGTAAGCGGCAGTATGCCACCTACATCAATTAATTCCCCTTCTCTTAGCGAAAGTGGGTTGACTTCGTATTTTTTTAAGAATTCTTTTATTTTTACCGAATTTGTATGTCTGTCAATATCACCGAAAAATGCAAGGCGATTTTTGTCAATCAACCCTGAGCAGCCTCCAATAAAGCCGTAATCATGTCCGGTTAACCTGATTGACCCCTTTTCAACAAAAAGAGCATCAATTGAATTGGAATCACACGCTTTTTTTATTGATATATCATCCGTAATCACTGCGTTTTCGTTAACAATGCAGACAGAGCATTTTGCATAGCCCTGTTTTACATAAATAATGCGCAGATTATTAATGCACGCATATTCAAGAATCTCCTTTGATACAACTTCTGTATTTGCAATAAGATTCTTGCCGAAAACTGCTGCATTCAAAGGAACATCATGGGGGTAGTTTTTTTTAATATCGTTATGAACAAACTCAGGAGTAAAGCCGTGTTCAATGAATTTCTTCGCCGCTGAGGTCTGTGTTTTCTCAAGCAGAATCTTCTCACCGCCAAGATGACAGCAAAGCATATCGGCATGGCGGCATACAGGCTCTGGCAGCTGAGGGCTGGCACAAAGCGTTATTGTGTTTATCCCCAGTTTATTCAATGCAACTTTCAATTCCGGATAATCACCGATTGCTGCACATCTCGCACTTGAATCGGGCAAATTCGGTTTTGCAATGGGATTTTGCATATTATCAATCCTCAGAGTGCATCAAAAGCATCTCTAATATTATTTACGCCTATAACTTCAATGCCTTTAACAGCTCTTCCGGAAAGTGATTTCAGATTATGCTTTGGGATAACGCAGCGCTTAAATCCAAGCCTTGCGGCCTCTTTAATTCTTTGCTCACAGTTGCCAACAGCCCTGATTTCGCCGCCCAGCCCTATTTCACCGAAAGCCAGTACATCCTCATTGACAGGCGTGTCCTTCAAGCTTGAAACAAGCGCAAGCGCAACGGAAAGGTCGGTTGCCGGCTCGTCGAGCTTTAATCCGCCAACAATGTTAATATAAGCATCCATGTTTGCAAAATAATAGCCTGAGCGTTTTTCAAGCACCGCAATAAGCATTGACATTCTGTTGTAATCAAAGCCTGTAGCCATTCGCCGTGGATTGCCGAAGCCCGTTGGTGTTACAAGCCCCTGAACCTCAGCTAGAATTGGGCGTGAGCCCTCCATAACGCAGGCAACGCAGGTACCCGATGTGTTCTTAGGTCTTCCTGAAATAAGCATTAAGGAGGGATTCTCGACCTCAGAGAGCCCCCTGTCAAGCAATTCAAAAACACCAATTTCGTTTGTTGAGCCATATCGGATTTTGACTGCTCTGAGAATTCTGTATGACAAATGCCTTTCACCCTCAAGGTACAAGACCGCATCAACAATATGCTCAAGCACCTTTGGCCCCGCAATATTCCCGTCCTTGTTAACATGGCCGACTATTATTATCGGAATATTAAGGATTTTTGCTGTTCGCATAAGAATATTCGTTGATTCCCTCACCTGTGAAACACTGCCGGGAGTAGATGAAATATCAGCAAAATTCATTGTCTGAATAGAGTCTATTATTACCAAATCCGGCTTGCTTGTCCTGATATATTCGCAGATTCCCTGAACATCGGTTTCGCACATAACAGAGAGATTGTGGGTTTTGACACCGAGCCTGTCCGCCCTAAGCTTAATTTGATGTTTAGACTCCTCACCTGAAATATATAAAATCTTTAACTCTCTGCCCAGATACTCACATATCTGCAGAAGAATTGTGGACTTACCTATTCCCGGGTCGCCGCTCAGAAGAACCATCGAGCCCTTGACTATTCCCCCGCCAAGCACCCTGTCAAGCTCACCAATGCCTGTTTTGTATCTCGATGCCGTATCCGTATTAATTTCATCAATCGCAGTTGCAACATCCCCTGAGGTTGCAAAGCTGCTTTTGTGATTTGTTGGCTGCTGAGTTCTGACTTCTTCTGTCATGCAGTTCCATTCGCCGCAGCCGGGGCAGCAGCCGAACCATTTTACACTCTCATATCCGCATTGGCTGCAAACATAGAGTGTTTTACTTTTGGGAGCCATTTAGAATTCCTCCGAACAATTTAAGTATTCTAATATTCCGTGCGTAATAGAAAATGCCATTTGTGATTGATATTTAACATCCTTTAGCTTTTGTGTGTCATTGTAATTTGAGAGAAAGCCGCACTCAACCATAACTGCAGGGAAGTGTGCATGGTAGTGAAGGTATATATTTGTGCCGGCTTTCTTGATTTTTCTTCTGTTATCGGGATGAAGGAAGTTGATAACCGAAGCCTGAATATTGGATGCAAGCGCCTCACCGAGATTATTGTTAGTTGAATAAAACACCTGTGTACCGTGGCTCGAGGGGCTTGAAAAGTGATTTAAATGTATGCTGACAAAAATTGCATCATCGTTTTGTTCAATAATTTTTAGTCTGTTATGTATATCGGAAACTTTCTTCTGCCGCAAAGTTTTTGCATCATCATCGTGAATGGAAATGTCCTGTGTCCTTGTCATGACAGTTGAAATTCCCATACTGTTTAGTATTTTTTCGAGTTTAAGAGCAATTGCCAGATTAATGTTTTTCTCTGAAGTTCCATCAAAGCTTGATGCTCCTCCGTCAGCGCCGCCGTGACCTGCGTCTATAACCACAACAGGCATTTCGGCGACATCATCCGCATTGATCTGTATCACATTTAAGTTTCTTTTGCCGGCTAAATATGCTAACGCACTGACAGAAAATAAAAAAACAAATATCATAGTAATTACAAGTTTTATCCGTTTTTCCATACTATCACTCCCTAAAGAATAGATATGCAATAAAAGGTGGGATATGTAAAATAATCAATGAAATAACGGAAACAATAACCCTGATGAATATGAAAAGCAAGTTTTTTAAATCATTGGGTGGTTTTTTAATAGGTGTGATAAATTCACTTCTCGGAGCGGGCGGCGGCATGATAGCCGTGCCGCTCTTGAACCGCATGGGGCTATCTCAGAAGGAATCGCATGCCAGCGCAATTGCAATTATTCTGCCCCTGACCGCCATTAGTGCAACTATATATATTTTAACACAGAAGGTAACCTTTTCACAAGCACTGCCCTACATTCCCGCCGGGCTTGCAGGCTCCTTAATCGGGTCATACATTTTGCCAAAAATACCGGAAAATGCGCTAAGAAAAATATTTGCTCTTTTTATGCTTTGGGCAGGGATAAGGATGGTGCTCAGATGAATCTAGTCTACAATATCCTTGCGGCCCTTTTTTCGGGCATTGCAGGTGCAATGGGACTCGGCGGCGGCGGAGTGCTCGTACTCTATCTTACACTCATACTCAATGAAAAGCAGCTTACTTCACAGGGAATTAATCTTCTTTTTTTCCTCCCGTGTGCGGCTTTATCCGTCATTATTCATACAAGAAAAAGGCTAATTAAATGGCGTGAGCTGCTACCTATTATTATCGGCGGAGTGCTCGGCGTTGCCTTAGGGGCATGGCTAGCCTTTTATGTTGCAACAGATATTCTCGGCAAGTTGTTCGGCGGCTTTCTTCTGCTTATCGGCTTGAAGGAGCTGTTTTCAAAGAAAAAGCCTAAAGCTACCGACGAAAAATAGTAGTTTCCTCTCCTTTTGTTATAATCCTTCTGATTTGGTTAAAGGCTTTGAACAATAACACTCCGAGATAGAATCCCAAGCAGTTGAGTATGACATCGTCAATATCACATATGCCGTTTTGCAGTATATGCTGGAAATACTCAATGGAAGAGCTCAGAATGATGGGCAAGGGTAATAAACCATATCACCTAGCTCTATCTATACAAATAGAGAAAAAAAGGCCTAAGGGAGCAAATATCAAAAGATTTCCGCTGAAAACCATGCA
>JAAZFZ010000209.1 GCA_012511485.1 Clostridiales bacterium
GAACCCCTGAGGAACAGGCATTCCCAACCTTGTCATTTCAGCAAGGTTTGCTCCTTTGCCTCCGAGCAGCTCTTTCATGGAGCCGTTACCCTCTTTAAAAAGGAGAACATACTTGTATGCCATTAATGATAACCTCCCAATTTTAATACGAAAAATTTTTCTGACTTCCGGAAGGAAAATTCCCTACGAATTGCCAAAATGCATTATATCATAAAGTGTACCCAAATTCTATACATTTTTTACAGCAAATTATAGTTTATCACATGAAAAAATTTGTATATTATGATACTAAGCAGTAATAATAATACAATTTTATGGCAATGGACTTGAATTATCAATATTTATCTGAGATAATGATACTGAGAGAATATTGTTAAAATTTTTAGAAAAGGTGGCGAATATTATGATTAAAAACTGTGCTGTAATTCTTGCAGCAGGTGAGGGTAAGAGAATGAAATCTTCCCATCCGAAGGTATTGTGCGAAATTCTTTTTAAGCCCATGATTGATTGGGTTACAGCATGTGCGGTAGAAGGCGGAGTTGCAGACCTTTGCGTTGTCATCGGCCATCTCAGCGAAGTAGTTCGCAGTCACCTTAACCCTTCAATTGAAACCGCCTTGCAATCAGAGCTTCTGGGCACCGGTCACGCAGTTATGCAGGCGAAGGATTTTCTCAAAAGGCACGGCTCAGGTAATGTACTAATCCTAAATGCAGATGCTCCTTTGATGGACAGTGAAACGATAAGTAATTCTCTCAACTTCCATGTCCGTAACGAAAATGCCGTGACAGTTATCGCCGCAAAGGTTGAGAATCCGTTCGGTTACGGCAGAATTGTCAGAAAGGATGACGATACTCTGCTGAAAATTGTTGAAGAAAAAGAGGCAACAGACGAGGAGAAGGAGATAAAAGAGGTCAATTCCGGAGCCTACTGGTTCAATTGCCAGGCTCTGCTCACTGCCCTCGAACGCATAATTGCAAAGAAAAATGTTGCGGCAGACGGGAGCAAAAAGGAATACTATCTGACCGATATCATTGAGGTGATTCTGGGTCTGGGTCTTAAAGCAACGGCATTTAACGCAGAGAGCCCCCATCTTGTGCCTGGTGCAAATGACAGGGTGCAGCTTTTGCAGCTCAATGAAATAGCAAAAAAGGCAGTGCTCAAAAAACATATGCTTGCGGGTGTTTCAATTCCTTGTGCCGACGGGGTTATTATCGGCCCGGATGTTGTTATCGGCAGAGACACGGTTATTCTGCCCGGAACAATACTCAAGGGAAAAACCATCATTGGCAGTGATTGCACCATAGGACCCAACAGCCTGGTAGACAATACGGTTATTGGCTGCAATGTGACCCTTAACAACACTCAGAGCGTTGACTCCGTTATTGCTGACGAAGCACAAATCGGGCCATTTGTCCGTCTGCGCCCCAATTCAAATATCGGCAAGGGTGTCCGAGTGGGCAACTTTGTTGAAATCAAGAATTCCAATATAGGGGACGGCACAAAAATTTCACATCTTTCATATATCGGGGACTCCGATTTTGGCTCCGATATTAATGTGGGCTGCGGGTGTGCTACCGTCAATTACAACGGCTCAACAAAGAGCAGGACGGTTGTTGGGAACGATGCATTTATTGGTTGCCATAACAGCCTTGTTGCACCTGTGAGTATCGGCGAAAGAGCATATACAGCGGCAGGCTCGACAATAACCGAGGATGTGCCCGCAGATTCACTCGCACTTGCCCGTGCAAGGCAGGTAATCAAGAAAGATTGGGTTAAGAATAAAAGCCCGTATAAAAAGAAATAGACGGAGGTTCTAAAATGCCCGAGATAAAAACAAACGGGCCTGAAACCGAAAGCAGAGAGAACGGCACTGCCGGGAAGGCAGAAAAAGATGCCGCGGCTCGGAGCCTTTTCGGCAGGCTGAAATCCCTGCTTTTTAAACCCGGTTTTAGTAATGCAAAAGAAAAGCCCGACGAAGCAGACGAAGCCGAAAAAAAGCTGTCCCGATTTCAAAGGCTTCAGCTGACTTTCTATATGCTCAAACCCTGGGCGAAGATTGCCTTGCCCTCGTTTATGCTCGTGGTTGTAATTGCTGTCGGCGTTGCTTTTTTTTCAATTTTTCACTCAGATATTAAGCTTGAAGCGAGTATAATTGACCTGTATAATAACGATACAATAATAGAGGATTATCAGCGGCTCCCCGAGAAGTATCTTGACTATATTATTGAAAACTTCGGGATAAAGCCTGAGCAGGCTCATGAGGTGCTGAACGGTGAGGGTAACTGGAAGTTTTATTGCCTGAAGGTGGGCTTTAAAAACAACCACAGGTACCCGATAGATATCAATCACTTCAGAATACATGACAACGGCAAAGAAAATGTCTGGCTCAACTCCTCGTTCGATGCCGCTATTGGTATACCCGCTGATTATCAGGAGGTTGAGCAGGTCAATGTTGATGTGCTTGTCAACGGCAAGGGTATGAATATTGAGCAGGTGCTTCGTGCGGTTGAGAGTCTGACGGTTGAGGTCGAATATGCAAGAACAATCGGTTATGACAAAAAAGGCAGGATGCTTTCGGATGAGGATGAGCATATATTTGATGAAACGCCGTTAATGTATGCACAGCTTAAGGGTAGCGAATAACATGGGAATGGTTAAAAGAGGAGTTTTCAGAATGTTCAAACGCTTTTCACACCCGCAGCCTTCTGCGGGTGTTGCTCCCGAGTTTATTATTTCAGGTCTGGGCAACCCCGGACCGAAACATGAATATACCCGCCACAATGCGGGTTTTTTGTGTATTGATGTGCTGTGCAATAAGCTGGGCAAAAAAACCGATAAGCTCAAATTCAAATCGCTTATATGTGATGCTAAGGTTGCCGGGCATCGCTGCATTTTGATTAAACCGCAGACAATGATGAACAACAGCGGAGTAGCTGTTGCCGATGCGGCCTCCTTTTATAAAATTCCGCCCGAAAATGTGCTTGTGATTTTTGACGATGCATCACTCCCTTGCGGAAGCATTAGAATCAGGCGAAAGGGGAGTGACGGCGGTCATAACGGAATAAAAAGCATAATATATCATCTCAACAGCGATAGTTTTCCAAGAATCAAGCTCGGGATAGGTGAAAGACCGCATCCTGATTTTGACCTTGCGGACTGGGTTCTTTCAAACTTCACTAAGGACGAGCTGCTCACAATGAGGGAAACCTGTGCTAAGGCAAGCCAAGCCGCCGAGCTCATTGTCGGCGGCGAAATTGAAAGGGCTATGAACTTTTATAACGGAGTTATTTGAGCATATACTGAATACTGTCTATCATTTCTCCCACTGTCCGCATTGCCTTTGTGACATTTTTCTTGGTCTGGCGTTTTGCGGGCTTGCTCATTAAAGAGCTGCCTATAAGGCCTGTAATGCCGCCGACCGCCATGCCTATTCCGACACCCCTCAGCATTGAGCCTCTGTTTTTCATTGCTTCACCCCCTGTATCTCTTTCCTTTATATTTTACCCTGAATTTCTAAAAAATAAGATGGTGTTGCCAATTGGCAAATATTAATAAAAAAGGCAAAAATATTCTCAACATTGTTCTCGTTGAGCCTCAAATACCTCAGAACACAGGCAATATAGCCCGAACCTGTGCGGCAACGGGGGCAAGGCTTCACATTGTTCAACCCTGCGGCTTCAAAATTGATGATAAAAAACTAAAGCGCGCCGGTCTTGATTACTGGTATCTTCTTGACATAACCTATTATAAGGATATTGAGGATTTTTTCATAAGGAATCCGGGCGGCAGTTTTTTCTTTTTTTCAACTAAGGCGATTAACATCTATTCAGATATCACATACCCCAACGGTGCATATCTTATTTTCGGCAAGGAGACTGCCGGGCTGCCCGAGGAGCTGCTTCACAAAAACCCCAAAAGCTGCGTTCGCCTGCCGATGATTGACGACGCACGGAGCCTAAACCTCTCAAATGCCGTTGCAATTGGGGCTTATGAGGTGCTCAGGCAGTGGGGCTTTCCGGAGCTTCTGTGCGAGGGCAGGCTCACAAAATACGAATGGGACGCAAGTGTTGGCCTATGAAATCCAAAAAGCTTCAGCGGCTGGCGGCTACCGGTATTTTCGCCGCAGCTTCAGCCGTTCTTTCGCAAATATCGTTCACAATTCCCATGACATCAGTTCCCTTTTCGTTAGGGATAATGGCGGCGTTCCTGAGCGGTGCGCTGCTGCCGGAATATTATGCCCTCCTGTCACAGCTGATATTCATTTCTCTTGGTGCGGCGGGCATACCCGTTTTCTCTCAGTTCAGAGGGGGGCTGTCGGTTATTGTCGGCCCGACCGGAGGCTATATTCTGGGATATCTCCTGATAGCGTTTTTCGTTTCATTAACGGCAAGGCATTTTAAAAAGCGTCTATGGCTTTCTCTGTCTGTTAGCATGGTTGCAACGCTTTTTGCCGACTATGCGTTGGGAACGGTGTGGTTTGTTATCCAGACAAACACTTCCCCCGCCGCTGCGCTGCTAACCTGTGTCGTCCCTTTTATTATCCCGGACATGATAAAGATTTTTGTGTGCATCAATTTCTCCCTTGCACTGAAAAAGGCACTCGAAAAATCGGGGCTGTCGGTTCTAAACTGATGAGAAGGGAGCAAGGTCAACGACTCCGAAAAGGCATAAAAAACGGGAGCCTAATGGCTCCCTGAATTTTTGCTTATTAAAGGCTTATCCCGAAATATTCAATGGCGTTTCGGTATGAAATATCCTTGACGATTTCGCAAAGCCTTTCCTCATCATAGGGATAGAGCCCTTTTTCAACCATATCTCCGATAAAGCCGCATAGAATACGGCGGAAATATTCATGGCGGGGATAGGATAGAAATGAGCGCGAATCCGTCACCATACCGACGAATTTTCCCAGAACACCGAGATTTGCAAGCGCCTTCATCTGCTCACGCATACCGTCAAGGTTATCGTTAAACCACCATGCGGTGCCAAACTGCATTTTGCTTGCACCAGTGCCGGATTGGAAATTGCCGAGCATTGAGCCGAGGACATAGTTATCCTTAGGGTTGAGCGTAAAGAGGATGGTTTTAGGCAGCTTACTCTCAACCTCAAGGCTGTCAAGGAAGCGGGAGAGCGGTTGCGCAATCTCCGTATCATCTATTGAATCATAGCCTGTATCGGGCCCGATTTTTTTAAACATTGCGGTGTTATTATTGCGCATGGCACCCATATGAAGCTCCATTACCCAACCCCGCTTTGAGTATTCGGCGGCATAAAATCTCATAAGTGCGGAGCGGTATTTATCCAGTTCAAGAGTTGAAAGCGGCCGATTTTCCCTGCCCTTTTTGAAAATCACCTCAAGCTCTGCGGGTGAGCTCTCGGCATAGGGGACATAGGAAAAGGCATGGTCACTTGCCCTGCAGCCCATGGATTCAAAGAAATTCAATCTGCCCTCGAGCACCTCGAGCATTTTTGCATAGCTTTCGATTTTTTCACCGCTCGTCTTTTCAAGCTCGGAGAGCCACGGCAAAAACCCGTCAAGCTCAATATTGAGCGATTTATCGGGGCGAAAAGCGGGGATAACACGGCACTTGAAGCTTTTATCGGCGTTTATTAGCTTATGATATTCGAGAGTGTCTGCAGGGTCATCGGTTGTGCACAGGCAGGCGACATTTGAGGATTCAATAAGCTCCCTCGGAGTGAACCCGCCAGCGGCGATTCTTGCATTCGCACGCTCCCAGATACTATCCGCCGTATCCTCGCTCAAAGGCTCAAATATATCAAAATACCTTTGCAGCTCAAGGTGTGTCCAATGGTAGAGCGGGTTGCCGATGAGATAGGGCATAGCCTTTGCCCATGCCAGAAATTTTTCATGCCCGCTCCTGCTGCCCGTTATGTATTCCTCATCTATACCAAAAGAACGCATGGCTCGCCATTTGTAATGGTCGCCGCCGAGCCAGAGCTGAGAAATATCAGCAGGCTGCTTGTTCTCATATATTTCCTTAGGCGAAAGGTGACAGTGCCAATCGAATATGGGCATTTTTTCAGCCTCTGCAAAAAGAGCTGATGCAACACCGCCATTAAGCAAGAAATCCTTATCCATAAAATTCTTCATGAAAACATCCCCTTACAAAAAATACAATAAAAGGATAAACCATTTTATGGATAAATGCAATACCGCATTTTCAGGCTGCAAAAGGTAAAAATCTGTGTTTTCCCGAATTTCAAATAAAAAAGTACTTGCAAAATTCGTTGGATTTACTTATAATATAAAAGCTTTTGAATATAATAAGGTTTCAAATTATAGTAGAGTACCGAAACATATTAGAGCGCAGAAAATATTGAAAAACGAATATGTGCTGGTGTGGCTCAATGGCAGAGCAGCTCATTCGTAATGAGCAGGTTGTCGGTTCGATTCCGACCACCAGCTCCAAGTCTCAGACCGTTATGTATCAACGGTTTGAGACTTTTAATATCTTTTACACTCGCAGAGCAAATACAAAGCGCAGTACATAAGTTCAGCTATCCATAATGAACAGGTTGTCGGTTCGATTCCGACCACCGGCTCCATTCCCCCTGACGCTTATTGCGCAGGGGGGTGTATAGCATATTTCTCTCATATTGCATGCACGAACTTGACATTAACAGAATTGAGAAATACAATTAAAAGAGATTACCGGATTTTGGAAGGAGAAACTTATGGATTTTTTGATTTATTCAAAGAGAATACCCGTTAAATATAATGTTGATATTTTTGTTGCGGGGGGAGGCCCTGCGGGAGTTGCGGCGGCAGTTGCGGCAGCAAGGCAGGGGGCGAGCGTATATCTTGCGGAGGGCTTCACGGCCTTCGGCGGTGCTGCGGTTACAATGCTGGTTCCGGCATTTATGCAATTTGGCAACGGCGTGGATTTTCTCGCCGCAGGCATAGGCTCCGAAATCTTTGAATCAATTAAGGCTCGGGCTTACCCTAGCTACAGAAAATACTGCCCAAACGGCATACCCGTCGAAACCTTAAAGCTCATTTATGATGATATGGTTATCGGCTCGGGTGCAAAATTCAGCTTTAACACAAATGTTATAGATGTAGTCGCTCAGGGCGGCCGGGTTGAGTCGGTAATCTGTGCCTCAAAGGGCTCCGTTTTCGCAGTGAAAGCAAAGGTCTTTGTGGACTGCACGGGTGACGGTGACCTGAGTTATTATGCGGGAGCGCAATATGAGTACGGCAACGAAAACGGTGAGGTCATGGCTTCAACTCTCTGCGGTATCTGGGCGGGAGTTGATTGGAGCAGGGCGCAGGGGCCCGATAGGCGCAGGCTTCTGGAAGCGTTTGCAGATAAGATTTTCACAAATGAGGATATGCACCTGCCCGGAATGTGGCGGCTCGCTGCCGGTATCGGCGGCTCGAATGCCGGCCATGTTTATGAAGTTGACGGCTGCGATGCCCTTTCATTGACCGAGGGCATTATTAAGGGCAGAAAACAGCTCACTGAGTACCGAAAATATTACAGGGATTATTTGAGTGGATTTGAAAATGCGGAGTTGGTTTACTCAGCATCTCAGATTGGCATAAGAGAAACAAGGCGGATTATCGGCAACTATGTGCTTTGCCTTGACGACTTTTTGGCACGGGCAGTGTTCGAGGATGAAATCGGGCGCTATTGCTATAATGTCGATATTCACTCTGCAGTCAACACAAAGGACGGATATGAGCTTTTTGAAAAGGAGCATAAGGGCTACCGCTATAAAAGCGGCGAAAGCTACGGGATTCCCTACCGAACACTCACGCCAAAGGGGTTCTCAAACCTGCTCACCGCAGGGCGATGCATATCGACGGATAGGTATATGCAATCCTCCGTGCGGGTTATGCCCGGCTGTTACATAACAGGTCAGGCGGCGGGAACGGCGGCGGCAGTCAGCGCACAGGGGAATACGGATGTGCATAATGCCAATATCAGCGAAATTCAGAGCAGGCTTATCAAGCTCGGAGCTTTCCTGCCAAATAAAAAGAAGTAATATAAAGCTCATATCTGTGCTTTGCACCTGCGATTTCCATATTGCTGATTATAACTCCAAACTCATTTCAATTATATAAAAACAGACTGCCTTGCTCAAAAGCTGTTCACATAATATTTCAATTAATCACTCCTGACCTTCGACATCTCTCAATATGAGCTTTTTAACCGTGCCGTTGTTGACTATCACGGGGATTTCGGGGCAGTTAAGAAACTTTTGTGTAACATCACTTATTATCATTCTGTCAATTGTGACATCCTCATCAATCCTTATTGTCGGAGCGACTGTCACATCCTCCTCAATTCTGTGGACATTTGAAATCGAAACATTGCCGCAGCTAATGCCCTTTGCAAACCAGATTATCGGGCGGTCGGAGTTGTCGCCCACGGGCTTTGAAGCAAAAACATCACTGACTGATATATTGTCAAACCAGATAGGCTCACCCGGGTGTATATTGTGGTGGGTGAACGAAACGCCGTAGTAACGGTATGTTCCGAAAATGTTGCGGATAGAAACATTCCTCATTTTGCTGCCGCAGGAGAGAAGCCTGACTGCCGTATAGCCGTTATCCGAATAGAGGTTTTCTATTGCTATGTTCTCAATGTCGCCTCTGGTGATTTCGCAGGCATAGGTATCGTCACAGTTTATTGCCACCAGGTCGTCATTCGTGGCACCCTTGATGTTGCAGATTCTGCCGTTGCGGGCAATGCCCTGAATATGCACACCGTCCATATTCGTTCGCAGCATATTATGGTCAAAGGTAATATGCTCAACCGTGAAGTTATCAGCATTGCATATTAGCATAGCGTAGCTTTCAGGGTCTTTAACTGTTAGGTGCGCCATGTGGAAGTTCTCAACGCCTACAAAGCGCATAAGAATCCCGTAGTAGTAATCCTCCTCATAATGCGTCAGCTGAAAGCGGGATTCACGGCTGCGCCTGACTTGGTTTTCGTTGTTCCCGTCCCAGATTCCGCCGATAAGCGAGATGTTGTAGTTTGTTCCTCTTGAAAGCAGCGTATCGTTTTCAATAATTGCGCAGTTGGAATTATCTGCAAGCTTCATTACCGCACCGTTTGTCAGGCGAAGGGTAGTATTGTCATGGATTATGAGCGGAGATGAAATAAGATAAGTCCCGTTGCCCAAGAAAACTTCACCTCTGCCGTCAAGCAGCCTTTGAACATTAGCGGTGTCATCTCTGATTCCGTCACCAAAAAGCATATTTTCCCTCCGTATATTTTATTTTATTTCAGGCAAAGCAAAAAGGATTTTACAACTGTAATGTTAGTTTATTCTATATGGGTTTGTCAATATTATCCATAAAAAGATAAGGTTAATAATACGACCGGTTGACAGTAATTGGAACTTATGTTAGTTTATAAAAAAGGAGGGCGGAGAAAATGTCATTACAAAGCATATTTGTCAAGAGAGAAAGAACCATGATTATGCGCTTTATAGCAGCTTTGCTTGCCGCAGTTGAGGCTTTGGGAGCACTGCTTTTCGCACTTCCGCAGACACCGCGCGGGCAGAAAATCTGTCTGGCGGAATGGGATCTTGTCTGGTCCGATGAATTTGACGGCACACAGCTTGACACATCTTCATGGTGCTCTGCCGGTGACGGGGAGCGCAGGGGCGGCTATTGGGATATCGGCGAGGCTTTTGTTGAGGACGGCAACCTTATTCTCAGAACTGAATATAAAGAGGACGGCCGTTTCGCAGCAGGCTGGTATTCCGGCGCAATTGAAACAAGGGAGCTCAAACAGTTCAAGTATGGATATTTTGAATGCAGGTGCATTTCACCTGTCGGCGAGGGGCTTTGGGCGGCTTTCTGGATGTTCTCACACGGGGTAGGTAATGTGGACGGAACAGGGCGTGACGGAGCGGAAATTGATATTTTTGAGTCGCCCTATTACGGATATGACAACCCGCTCAAAAGAAACGCCATATCCTCCACAATTCACTATGATGGTTATGAAGAGGCTCACAAAAGCACAACCTTAGGCTCATATAAGGTGCCGAATCCCTATACGGAATATAATACCTTCGGCCTTGAATGGAACGAGGATGAATGCATCTTCTATATTAACGACGTTGAGACGGACAGGATAACAGGCGTTGAAGTGCCAAGGGTTGAGGAGTGGCTAATGCTCACCGTTGAAGTCAACGGCAATCACTCAATACCGGGTGCAAACGAAAATGGTGAAATTATTGAAACACAAAACGGCAATATCACAAAAAACAGCAGTAATTTGGCACCCTTTGATTTTGTAGTTGACTATGTAAGGGTCTACACCAAAAAGCCATAAGAAGCATAAAAAAAGAGCCTGCCTTTCGTTTTTGAAAAGCAGGCTCAATTATCGCCAATGCAGGGCAGAATAATATCGACATTATGTGAAGTAGGGGCAATTAGCCCGAGCAAAGTGCGAATGGTGGTGCTTTTACCCGCACCGTTTGGCCCGATAAAACCAAGGGCAGAAGCGAAGCCCCTGCCCTTGTTACCTCTAATCTTTTTTTGTAGTTAAATGCGAAAGGTTTTTGAATTCAAGCGGGTGAATTATTAAACCAGCTTGCGAATAAGCTCGTTTATATCACCGTGCAAAAAATCAATCGGCGGGATTTGAATCATTGTATAGCACCCAGGCCTTTGCTTTGTGACAGCACGGGCGGAGGATACCAAAATCTGGCCGGTTAGTGCCGGATTGTTTATAGTCATATTAAAATCAATTCGCTGGTTGCCCGTGACTCCGGAAACGCCCTTTCTGGTCAGGTTGACGCCATGCCCGACATCTCTGAGCATATCAACATTTTCCACTTCAATTACATGAGTTTCATCATGCACAAAATATTCATCTTCACGAATTGATTTTGATACTGCATCAAAATCGGCTCCCTTTTCCAGCTCAACATACACCATACGCCTGTGAACTCCCGAGCCCATCGGCATGGTCATGGAAAGTGCGTCTTTAACTCCTGATATTGCTTTTACGGCAACAGTGTGCCCCATGCTCATGCCGGGACCGAAATTAGTATAGGTCAGCCCCTTTGGGAGCATTGCCATGAGCAAGGTCCGCACTACCGAATCACTCCCGGGGTCCCATCCGCACGCTGTCATTGCAGCACAGTTATTTTCTTTTGCGATTACATCCAACTTTGAGCGAACCTCATAAATATTGGAATGTATGTCATAACTGTCAACAGTGCAAATTCCCCTTGATAAAAGGGAGGATGCAGTGTCAGGTACAGAGCGGCTAGGCAGACATAGAATTGCAACATCTATATTCTTTAATTCCGATACACTACTAAGCACAGGCACATCCGCAGTGACCTCCCGCGTTTCAACAATACATTCAAGCGAAAAGTCTTCACTCGCTGAGATTGCGTCATATGCTGCTCTCCCGATGTTTCCAAAACCAACAATTGCAACTTTAATCATTTTTATCAAATTCCTTCCATTAGAAGCCGTCTGCTATTGATGAAAAGATATGCAATAGATGCTCAGGCTTCACTGTTTTATCTGACACATATTAAGATATGTGTTGATTTAATACTTATTCTACACTAAAACAGCAAAAGAAGTCAATTGCAAAGCTGTAATTGACCTCTATAAAAATCTTTGGTGCCGGTGACCGGACTTGAACCGGTACGCTGTTGCCAGCGAGGGATTTTAAGTCCCTTGCGTCTGCCGATTCCGCCACACCGGCATATTTTGTAGCCTTTGTATTATATGATAAGGGATGACCTTTGTCAATAGATTAAGGCTCAATCTTAATTTAATTAGTTTTGATTGTAAAAGTGGTTAAAATGGTATAGAATAACAAATATACCCTTTTAGAAGATATTATCAGCCGCATTTAAGAGGGTATATTTTGTTTGCTTGAGGTGGTCAGTGTGACAAAGCTGCTCATAAAGCTTTTTATAAAAGACAGTGAAAATGTGGATAATCCGTCAGTCAGAGTGAGGTACGGCATACTTAGTGGAGCAGTGGGTGTTTTTATCAATCTTCTTTTGTGCGCCGCAAAGCTCTTTGTGGGCAGCGTTTCAAACAGCATTGCCATTACCGCTGATGCCATCAACAACCTTTCAGATGCCGGCTCATCCGTTGTAAACCTTGTCGGCTTCAAGCTCTCAGGCAAATCTGCGGATGATGAGCACCCCTTCGGGCACGGCAGAATCGAATATATATGCAGCCTTGTCGTTTCATTTTTGGTTTTGCTCATGGGAGTGGAGCTGGTCAAATCTTCAGTTGACAGAATATTAACCCCCAAAACTACTGTTTTCAGTTATTATTCTGCGGTTATACTTATTATATCAATATTCGGTAAGCTTTGGATGGCTTTTTTAAACAAAAGCATCAGCAAAAGGATTAAATCACCTGCAACCGGTGCAATAGTTGCGGATAGCTTAGGCGATACAGCCGCAACATTTATAACGCTCATGGCGCTGATTTTATCAAGCTACACCTCATTACCGTTGGACGGCTATATGGGCGTTGTTGTTGCCGCATTTGTTTTTGTCGCAGGGATAAGGATTCTCAAGGAAACCATCGGGCCACTGCTTGGTGAATCCGCCGATGTTGAGTTTGCAGATAAAATTGAGAACAAAGTGCTATCGTATAACGGAGTTGTCGGGGTTCATGATTTGATTATTCATAACTACGGGCCGGGCAGGAATTTCGGCAGTGCCCATGTCGAGGTTCCGTCGGATTCGGATATCCTTGAAAGCCATGATATGATTGACCTTATTGAGAGGAATATCAAGGATGAGTTCGGGCTTGATATGGTGATTCACCTCGACCCCATTGTGGTTAACGACGAGAGAATTAACAAGCTAAGGGAGCAGACAACTCAATTAGTCAAATCCATAGACGAAAAGCTGAGCATTCACGATTTCAGAGTTGTTGAGGGGCCTACGCACACGAATTTGATTTTTGACCTTGTTGTGCCGCCGCATTTTTATGCCGGTAAGGCTGAATTAATCAGCATTGTTGACCGCAAGCTGGGCGAACTTGATGAAAAATATTTTGCGGTAATTACGGTTGAGAGAAGCTTTATCGGCAGAAATGACTATTAATTTGGCAAAACCGACAAAATATTGACGGAATTCCTTCGACATTTTTCGAAGTTTGGTTATTTTCAAAATGATAGTTTTATAGTAGAATAGTATTAGTCGGATAACTTAAAAATGGGGGAATTTATTATGGCTGACATGGTCGATGATTTCAACAGTATCCCTGTAGGGCAGCTTGGTCTTATTGCACTGCCGGGATGCGAGGAGCTTGCAAAAAAAGTTGATGAATACCTTGTTAATTGGCGCGAGGAGCGCAACAGTGAACACAAAGCAACATTGGCTTTCGCCGGGTATCACAAAAAGAGTTATATTGTCAATGCCAGCTTTCCCCGTTTTGGCACAGGAGAGGGCAAGGCTGTAATAAAACAGTCCGTGCGGGGATTTGATATTTTTATTTTCTGTGATGTTTTCAATTACGGTGTCACATATGAAATGTATGGAAAAACAATTCCCATGAGCCCGGACGCCCATTTTGCCAACCTCAAAAGAGCAATCAGTGCAATAGGCGGCAAGGCAAGGCGCATAACTGTGATTATGCCAATGCTCTATGAGGGCAGGCAGCACAAGCGCTCCGGCAGGGAGTCGCTTGACTGTGCGGACGCTTTGCAGGTTTTATGCAACCATATGGGTGTCGATAATTTAATTACCTTTGACGCTCACGATGCAAGAGTGCAGAACGCCATCCCCCACGGCGGGTTTGAAAATGTTCAGCCCATATATCAAATGATAAAGGCTCTTGTAAAAAATGTACATGATTTGCAAATAGACAATGAGCACCTTATGATAATATCTCCCGATGAGGGCGGAATGTCCCGTTCAATTTACTATGCAACCGTTCTGGGCGTTGAGCTTGGAATGTTCTACAAGAGAAGGGACTATTCCATTATTGTTGACGGCAGAAACCCAATAATCGCCCATGAGTTTTTGGGTGATAATGTTGAAGGCAAGGATGTCATAATAGTTGATGATATGATATCTTCGGGTGACTCCATGCTCGAGGTTGCCTCCAAGCTCAATGAGCTTGGAGCCAGAAGAATTTTTATCTGTGTCGCATTCGGCCTTTTCTGCAACGGGCTTGAAAAATTCGATAAGGCCTATGATGAAGGGGTTTTCAGCAAGGTTTTCACAACAAACAGTGTTTACAGAAACCCTGAGCTGTTTGAAAGGGAATGGTACTGCGAGGTTGACCTTTCAAAATATATTTCATATATTGTCGATACGCTCAACCATGATATGTCAGTTAGCAAGCTCCTTAGCCCTGTTGAAAGAATCAACAAGCTGCTTATTGCCAACGGCTTTCGCAGCAAGGAAGCACAATAATATGCATAAAATTACAAAATATGCAAAAATAGTCTTTTAATTCACAAGAAAAGGGTATATAATTTTATCCGAGTTGTTGAAAGCTGGTGATAAAAATGGAACTCCTCAAAAAGCGCATACTTTCCGAGGGCAGAGTCATGGGGGAAGATGTACTCAAAGTGGATATGTTTCTCAATCACCAGATCGATGTAGGCTTGCTGGGCGAAATCGGCAAGGAGTTTCACACTCGTTTTGCAGGCAAAAATATTAACAAAATACTTACAGTTGAAGCCTCAGGTATAGGGATAGCGTGTATTACAGCGCAACAGTTCTCTGTACCTGTTGTTTTTGCGAAAAAAGGCTATAACAGAAATGTCGGCAATGATATTTTTTTGAGTGATGTGTTTTCATTCACAAAGGGTGAAAATACTAAAATCGGCGTTTCACGAAGCTTTATTGGGCCCAATGACAGAGTGCTGATTATTGATGATTTTCTTGCAAACGGCGAGGCGGTCAACGGTCTTATCGGGATATTAAACCAGGCGGGCGCAACCCTGTGCGGAGTCGGGATTGTTATTGAAAAGGCCTACCAAAAGGGCGGCAGGCTGCTCAGGGAAAAGGGAGTTGACATTCAATCCCTTGTAATCATCAAAAGCATGAAGGGCGGCAAAATAGAGTTTGTATAAAGGACGAATGTATTGGCAGCAGCCATTTACATATAAAAATTTTTCTGGAGGAATGCAAAATGAAAAAGTTTGTCAAGGCTCTTTCCCTTATCCTTGCAGTTGCAATGATTTTTGTCATTGCCGGCTGCAAAGGCGCTGACGAAGACACAAATACTACCGGAACTTCCGCAAACAGCATTTACAAGGACATTAAAGTTGGTGTCATCCACATTGGCAACCCTGCAGACGGTTCAGGCTATTCATATGCACATGACCAGGGCATTATTGCCGCTCAGCAGGCATTGGGGCTTTCCGATAATCAAATGATTCGCAAAATCAACATTTCTGATTCAGATGCTGCCGCCTCAAAGACTGCAATGGAAGAGTGCGTTGAAGAGGGTTGCAACATAATCTTCGCCACAAGCTGGGGTTATGGTCCTACGGCTCTTGAGCTTGCAAAGGAATATCCCGATGTTATGTTCTCACACGGCACAGGCGTTGACCCTGAAACGGATAACTCAAACAACTATTTTGGCCGCATTTATCAGGCCCGTTACCTTGCAGGCATTGCTGCCGGTCTTAAAACAGCAAGCGACAAAGTAGGCTTTGTTGCGGCATGGGGTACAGATAACTCAGAGGTTACCGGCGGGCTTGATGCATTCGCAAAGGGCGTTGCAGCAGTAAATAAGGACGCAAAAATTTATGTAAAGGTTACAAATTCATGGTTCACAGTTGACGGTGAAAAACAGGCTGCAGAGGCTCTTATAGACCTCGGCTGCGATGTTATCGGCCAGCACTGCGACACAACTGCTCCTCAGCTTGCCGCTCAGGAAGCGGGCGTATTCGGCTGCGGATATAATTCTGACATGACTCCTGCCGCTCCCGAGGCTCACCTTACAGCTCCTATCTGGAACTGGGGAGTATATTACACAAAGGCAGTTGAAGCTGCCGCAAAGGGCACATTCAAAGATTTCGGCAACTATTTCGGCGGCATGGAAGACGGATTTGTTGACATTTCCCCGCTTTCCGAAAACTGCGCTGAAGGCACAAAGGATATTATTGACCAGGTCAAGGCTCTTATCATTGACGGTACCTTCGCAGTGTTTGACGGCAAGCAGGTTTCTGTCGGTGAAGACAACAAGGTAACACTTGTTGACGAAGCTATTATGGACAATGCGGGCAAGACAGTAGTCGCCGCCGGCGGCGAATGCCTTGATGACCCCACAATCAGAAGCGGAATCAACTGGTACTATTCAAATGTTGCAGGTGTTTCTGATATAGGATAACAACAATTATTATAACCGTTTGGCGGGTGAATGTATTGAGTGAAAACAGGGATATTGCTGCTGCAATAGAACTAAAAGGAATTACAAAATTATTCGGGAATGTGGTTGCAAACAAAGATATTGACCTGTCAATCAGGCAGGGCGAAATTCTCGCTCTGCTGGGCGAAAACGGTTCAGGCAAAACAACGCTTATGAATATGCTGTCGGGGATTTACCGCCCCGACAGCGGTTCTATTTTCGTCAATGGGCAGGAGGTTCCCATCCTGTCGCCGGAGGATTCCAAAAGGCTCGGAATCGGCATGATTCATCAGCATTTCAAGCTTGTCGATGTACTCACAGCTACAGATAATATACTGATAGGTTCAAAAAAAGAGGGATTATTCCTCAAAAAAGACAGGTATAAAAAGGTTAAACAGGTCAGTGAAAAATTCGGGCTTGAAATAGACCCGGAAAAGTATGTTTATGAAATGTCCGTCTCAGAAAAGCAGACTGTCGAAATTGTCAAGGTTTTATATCACGGTGCGGATATTCTGATTCTTGACGAGCCGACGGCTGTTTTGACTCCGCAGGAAATCAAAAAGCTGTTTGAAATCCTGCGCAAGATGAGGGATAAGGGTTGCGCAATTGTTATAATAACGCACAAGCTCAATGAGGTGCTTGAAATCAGCGATAGGGTAACGATTTTGCGCAGGGGAGAGAGCGTTGCAACCGTAAACACGGCTCAGACAAACGCAAAGGAGCTCACGGAGTTGATGGTGGGCAGAGCTGTGGAGCTTTCGATAGAGCGTCCCGAAACGGACGGAAAAGAGAGCATACTCAGCGCACATCATCTGACAATTGTCAATGATGAGGGCGTGGAGGCATTGAGTGATGTTTCATTCGATCTTCACAAAGGAGAAATACTCGGCGTTGCGGGCATAGCGGGCAGCGGGCAGAAGGAGCTGTGCGAGGCTATTGCAGGCCTGCAAAAAATCAGCAAGGGCGCAATACTCTATAAAA
>JAAZFZ010000210.1 GCA_012511485.1 Clostridiales bacterium
GTTTAAAAGCATACAGTCGGTAAAACCCCCGGTTGAAGCGCCTATATCCATGCATATGCAGCCATCAAGCTCAAGTCCGAAGCTATCAATACCCTTGCTTAGCTTCAGCCCCCCTCTGCTGACAAAAGGAATGGCGTTTTCCCTAACCTCAATAGTATCTTCTGCCTTTACGGTCTGGCCCGCTTTAAGTGATTTTTGAGAATTGACATAGACCTGACCTGCCATAATAAGAGCCTTTGCACGCTCACGCGACTCAACGAGCCCCTTTTCAACCACGGCTACATCAAGCCTTTTTTTCTCACTCAACCGTTAACCCTCCGAAACTATTTTGAACATTCCCTGAGCATCAAGATGATATTTTGTCAGCAGTGATTCAACCGAGCCCTGCTCAACAAAGCAATCGTTTATGGCTGTAAGATTATACTTTCCCTTATATTCGTTTTCAAGAAGCATAAGAGCAAATTTTTCACCGACACCGGCACTCCTGATTCCCTCTTCAAAGAAAAAAATCTTGTTACTGTCCTTAACTCTTTCAAAAATCTGCTCATCCAACGGTATAATTCTGTTGAGCTTTACTATTTTAATGCTTATGCCTTTGTCATTAAGCATTTTTTTAGCTTGACAGGCATTTACAAAAATCCTGCCGTATGTTACAAGCGTTATTTTTGCATTCGAATCGCCGTAAACATCAAAAAACCCGTAGCTGGAGATAAAATCTTCGGGCAAATCCGCCTCCTCGCCTCTGGGATACCTGACTGCAACAACATTTGAATCCTTGTATATTGCATATGCAAGATAGTTCTTCAATTCTGCATATGTTGACGGTGAATATACTGTTGTATTCGGTATACTGTTAAGGAATGCAACATCAAAAATTCCCTGATGTGTTTCGCCGTCCTCACCGACAAAGCCTGAGCGGTCAATTGCCAAAACTATTTTTTGGCACTGTAGTGAGGCATCATGAATGAGCTGGTCATAGCTTCGCTGGAGAAAAGTTGAATAAACCGCAAACACAGGTATTTTCCCATTCTTTGCAAGACCTGAGGAAAAGGTAACTGCATGCTCTTCGGCAATGCCAACATCAAAAAACCTTTGTGGGAAAACCTTGCTGAATTTTTCCAGTCCGGTTCCTACGGACATTGCGGCAGTAACTGCACATATACTATTATCCTTTTCAGCAAGACTAACCAGGAAGTTCCCGAACTGATTTGAAAAATTAGTCCCGCATATCAACGGCTCACCCGTGTTAATGTCAAATTTAGATATTCCATGGAACTGGGTAGGTGAACGCTCGGCAAAGTCATAGCCCTTGCCTTTAATTGTGTTAATATGCAGCAAAACCGGAATATCAAGCATCTTTGCCGTTGTCAGAGCATCACATAAATGCTCAAAATTATGCCCGTCAATTGGCCCCATGTATCTGAAGCCTAATTCCTCGAAAATGGTGTTATTTGAGTAAAGAATGCTTTTAACGGCATATTTCAGGTTATATAATAGCTTTGCGAGGTAGTTGCCAACCAACGGAATCTTTTTTAATACAGTTCCAATGCGGGCTTTAGTTTTCATATATTCCGGTTTAGCTCGTGCAACTGCCAAATAGCGTGCAATTGAGCCCACATTTTGAGAAATGGACATCTCATTGTCATTTAGAATAACAATGAGCTTTCGCCTGGTTCTGCCGGCGTTATTAAGACCTTCATAGACCAAACCGCCCGTCAAAGCTCCGTCACCGACTACAGCTATGACATGGTTCTTTTTGCCGTCAATATCATTTGCGGCAGCCAGACCCAAAGCTGCTGAAACTGCCGTGCTTGAATGACCGCTGAAAAACACATCGTGCTCGCTTTCTGTGGGGCGTGAAAAGCCCGAAAGCCCGCCTTGCGTCCGTAAGGTGTTAAAGGCTTTATATCTGCCAGTCAAAAGCTTGTGCGTGTAGGTCTGGTGGCCGACATCAAACACAATCTGATCTCTAGGTGAATCAAAAACCTTATGCAGAGCAATTGTCAGCTCGACAACGCCCAGATTTGACGCAAGATGCCCTCCGTTTTTTGAAACGGTGTCTATAAGCACCTCTCTTATCTCCTGAGCAAGTATTTCCAATTGTTTTTCATTTAGGCCTTTAATGTCCTTTGGCGAATCAATTCTTTGA
>JAAZFZ010000211.1 GCA_012511485.1 Clostridiales bacterium
CGCATTTCCGATTTTTAGCCTTGCTCCGGCTGCCAAATCCATGGCATCTGCATCTATTTCCATATTATATGTGAATCTTATAAGGCAAGGTCTTTCACTTGACAAATGCCTCATTTCTTCAAGAGCTTTGCTCAAGACTATTGATATCTGACGATTCCCGCCCTGGGCGAAGCAATCATTCTCAATGCCCGTATTCCTTATGAGCGTAAAGCTATTATACTTTACAGGTGGATTTCCTTGAAGAGGCTTAATAAAAAGCTCTTTTACTGTACCTTTAATCATTTTTGCAAAAATCTCCCGACCTGCCGCCGCTTTTTGAGGTGAGCATAATGTTTTCAATTACCATCGAGCGGTCAGCAGCTTTGCACATATCATATACCGTTAACGCCGCAACGCTCACTGCGGTGAGTGCCTCCATTTCAATGCCCGTTTTGTATTCGCATCTGGCATAGGATTTTATTATAAGAATCCCGACTTCTGAAAATTCGAATTCGATGCTGATAATGTCTATAGGCAAGTTGTGGCACAAGGGGATAAGCTCGCAGGTTTTCTTTGCGGCACATATGCCGGCAATTCTCGCACAGGCAAGAACATCCCCCTTTTTAATTGTGTTATCCTTGATTTTGCCGAGAGTTTCGGCGTTCATCCTAATGCTTGCACTGGCAGTTGCCGTGCGCACGGTGATTTCCTTGCTGCCGACATCCACCATTGCAACCTTGCCGTTTGAATCCACATGGCTTAATTCCATATTATGCCTCCAAGTTCTTTATCCGACCGATGCCGTTAAATGTGTAGCCGCCCATCTTTTCGAGCCTTTGCTTTAGCTCGTCGCTTTTGAGGATTTCAAGAAAACGCTTAACATTTTCCTGCTCCAAAGCACTTTCCGAAACCAAAAAATCATATTCCTCATTCCAAAGCGGAATGAAACCCAAATCATAAATCCTTGCCGCCGAATATATACCTAAGCCTGCATCGGCACTGCCCTTTGCAATTATTGCCGCAACGCCCGTGTGGGTATATTCCTCCCGTAAATAGCCGCAGATGTCATCGGATGATATTTCGCTTGTTTTGAGCAGGTAATCAAGCAGAATTCTTGTCCCCGAACCCTTCTGGCGGTTTATATAGGATAGCTTCCTTTGAGCGATATCCTTTAGCCCTGCGATTTTTTTGGGATTCCCTTGCCCGACCATGATGCCCTGAAGCCTCCCGACACCTCTGATAAGCACCACGCCGCCCTGAGGGAAGTATTTTTTAATATAGCTGATATTATAAACCCCGTCGGACTCATCGAGCAGATGAATTCCACAAAGGTGAGCCTCCTTGCGCACAAGCGCCATAATTCCGCCCATGCTCCCCACATGGGCCGAAACAACATTGAGATTAAGGTGCCTTCGTTTGAGCAAATCCGAAATCTCATCTAATATCGGGTCATGGCTGCCGATAACGCACACGGAGCTTTCAATCTCGCTTAAAGGCCTGAGAAGCCTTACCTGAGTGCTGCCGCCCTCCTCAACGCCCTCGCTGTCCTGCGCAACGGTAATAATGCCCGAAGCTTTTGCAAAGCCTGTAACAATGCCGGCACCTCTATTCATAGGCACGGCAACGGTGCTTTTTTCGACAATGCACAATCTTGTACGGATATACTCACGGTATTTCAGGGATGAGTTTATTTTTCTGGATACCTTTGCCCGAACAACCTCAGCATTTTCGCCGGGGAGGCAGGTCAATATGCTCACAACCGGCCTGACTATCTCCTCCATTACAATAATGCCAGATACGGGGTATCCGGGAATTCCGATAAAAGGAGCGCTGCCCACATTGCCAAGTATGGCGGGCTTGCCGGGCTTTATGGCAATGCCGTGAAGCACCGCCGTGCCGACATTTTCAAGCGCAGAGAAGGTGTAATCCTCCCGACCGGCGGAAGAGCCCGCAATAACGATAATTCCGTCACATTCGAGTGCCGCTTTTTTGATTGCCGCTTCAATGCAATCCCGCCTGTCCGACACGATAGGGTATATTACCGTAAGAGCGCCCCATTCCTCGAGCATTGCGGAAAAAATGGCGGAATTGAATTCGGGAATATCACCGCCGGAAAGCTCCTGCTCAGCGGCAACAATTTCATCACCTGTAGGGATAATTGCAAAAACTGGTTTTTTGATAACTTGTGCAGTGAAAACACCGCCTGCCAGTAAAGCCCCGATTACAGACGGAGTGATTTTTGTAAAGGAAGGAATAATCATATCACCCATGCAGATATCCTCGCCAATCTGCCGTACATTCTGCCACGGAACAGCAGGCGAATAAAGGGATATCTTGCCGCCACCCTGCTCAATAACATTTTCAATCATAACAACGCTGTCACAGCCCTGCGGCAACTCGTCGCCCGTGTCAACAGGGATATAGTCGCTACTCGAGAGCGTTACGGGCGTGGCCTCATTAGCTCCGAAGGTAATCTCAGCCTTTAATGCAACGCCGTCCATGGCACTGGCACAGTAGTGAGGCGAACAGCGCTTTGCATAGACTGCGCAGGCACTGACCCTACCGAGAGAGTGCCGAACATCTATTTCTTCCGTTTTGCTTTTCATGCCCGCTTTTTTGAGTGAGGAAAGAAAAACTTTCACCGCCTCGTCGAGCGGGGTATTTGTCAGGTATTCATACTTCATGTTTTTACCTCAGAACAGATATGTTTTGACTGCTTGACCTTTTAATATGCCCTCGCTGTTTCTGCCGACGATTATATACCCGTCCGCCCTGCTCAGAACTGAAACTATTCCCGATTTGCCGAAAACAGGGAAGGCAGTGCCGGCCTTTATGCTCACGGGTATTATTTCCTCCCTCCCGTGGTTTGAAGGGATATTCTGAGAAATAACTGCATATATGCATAAATCGTTTTGCTTTGCACCGAGCATCTTAAACAGCATCGGTCTTACAAAAAGGCGAAAAACGAAATAGGCCGCAACCGGATGCCCCGGCAGACCGAAAACGGGCTTGTCTTTTACACAGGCGAAAATGGTGGGCTTGCCGGGTTTTATTGCTATTCCGTGAAAATGAACACTTCCCAAAGAGGAAAGCACCTTGCTCACCGCATCCTTTTCTCCCGCAGAGCTGCCTCCGGAAATCAAGAGCGCATCACACTCGTCGACAGAATTTAGAACCGCCTTTCGCAGCCGATTTTCATCATCGGGAACAATCGGGAAGACAATGCTTTGGCAAAACGCACCCTCTGCCGCGGCGGCAAGAATATTGCCGTTAATGTCACGAATTTGTGAGCCCTTAGGCGTTTGGGTAAAGGGTATAATCTCATCACCTGTTGAAATAATACCAACTTTCAGGGGCTTTTTCACACTGACAGCTTCAATCCCCAATGCCGAAAGCACACCGATTTCCTGAACTCTGAGCGCAGTACCCTTTTCGATAACCTTCTGCCCCTTGCACACATCCTCGCCCTTTCTAACAACATTCTCGAGCGGAGCGGCAGGTCTGTTAATATATCTGAATTCGTCGCCGTAGTTTTCGGTGTATTCGACCATTGCGACAGCATCGGCATTTTCGGGCAGCATCCCTCCCGTGGGTATCTCCATACATTCGCCCATGCCAATGCTGTGAGTGACACCCTCTCCCATAAGAATTTTACCTTTGTATCGGAGCATTGCGGGCAGGCTTTCATTGCAGCCAAAAGTATTGCTAGCTTCTAAAGCAAAGCCGTCAACCGTTGAACGGTTAAAATGCGGTATGTTCTCCTGCGAAA
>JAAZFZ010000212.1 GCA_012511485.1 Clostridiales bacterium
CCCATGGTCATGAGGATCATATCGGAGCCCTTCCATATCTTCTTAAATCTATCAATATACCCGTTTACTCAACAAAGCTTACAATCGGATTGATTGCGGGCAAACTTCGTGAGCACGGCATTTTAAAAAACGCCGTTCTTAATATTGTTTCACCGGGCGACACTGTTAAACTTGGAGCCTTTGAAATTGAATGTATTCATGTTAACCACTCAATCCCCGATGCCTTGGCTTTTGCTATTAGGTGCAAGGGCGGGACAATTGTCCAGACCGGCGATTTTAAAATTGACAGCACCCCGATTGACGGAAAGATGATTGACATTGCAAGGCTCTCGGAAATAGGCGATAAGGGAGTATTGTGCCTCCTTTCTGACTCAACAAATGCCGAAAGGCCAGGCTTTACGGAGAGCGAAAGAAAGGTCGGCGAATCATTTGAAAACCTGTTCAGAAAAGCCGGCAACAGGCGCCTTATTGTTGCGACATTTGCTTCAAATATTCACAGGGTTCAGCAGATAATTGATGTTGCTCAGTTACTCGGCAGAAAGGTTGCTCTTTCCGGCAGGAGCCTTGAAAATGTCGTCAGTATAGGCAAAGAGCTGGGGTATCTCAATATACCCGAAGGCATTATGGTCAACATTGATATGATTAAGAATTATCCTGATGACAAGATGGTGATTATTACTACCGGCAGTCAGGGTGAGCCGATGTCTGCATTGACTAGAATGGCATTTTCAGACCACAGGAAGGTTGAAATATGCCCAAATGACTGTGTCATTATTTCCGCAACGCCTATACCCGGCAACGAAAAAACCGTTAGCCGTGTAATTAATGAACTCATGAAGCTCGGTGCTGAGGTTGTTTATGAAAAAATGTACGATGTTCATGTTTCGGGTCACGCCTGTCAGGAAGAGCTAAAGCTGATGATGAGCATTGTTAAGCCTAAGTTTTTTATTCCCGTCCACGGTGAGCAGAAGCACTTGAGAAAGCACGCCATGCTGGCGGAAACTGTAGGCATTGACCACAAGAATATACTAATAGTCAATAACGGAACTGTTGCAGAAATAACTCAGAATGAGATTAAGGCGGGAACACCTGTAACTGCCGGCAGAGTTTTTGTTGACGGCTACGGAGTCGGTGATGTTGGCAGCACTGTTTTGCGTGAAAGAAAGCACCTGGCTCAGGATGGTCTTATTATCATAGCAGCGGCAGTAGATATGGAATCCGGATATATTGCATCCGGCCCCGATGTTGTTTCAAGAGGCTTTGTTTATGTTCGTGAATCAGAAGAGATTATTGATGATGCACGCAAGCTCTCAAGCCAGATTATTGAAGAGCTGTTAGCAAAAAATGTGAAGGAATGGGGTACTATTAAGATTAAGCTTCGTGATGAGGTTTCAAGGCTAATGTATGAAAGAACAAAGCGAAGTCCGATGGTGTTGCCCATTATTATGGAGGTATGATTTGAATTTCAAGCAATACTTTAAGTATAACTTAATAGATTTGCTTTCTTTTCTTTTTGCCGTTGCGTTTGCGGTCTACACGGTCTATTTCCTGAACTTTGTTGTAGGCCTTGCTGAGCTTATTGTTATTTTCTGCTCGTCTTCAGCAATACTGATATCAAGGCTTATATCGCAAAAGCGTATCCAAGGCCTTGTAGCTCAAGTTGCCCATACTCTTGACTTTTCGGATGAGCAGTCAATGAATCATTTCCCATTTCCTATTCTTGTTGCAAATGCAAGCGGAGAAATTGCATGGTATAATGAGCTGTTTACTGATAAAGTCTTAGGGTCAGGGAGGATAAACGGAAACAGTATCAGTCAATTCACTTCAGGCATAGATGCACAGACTCTTGCCACGAAGAAGTCTGCCGACATCACATTTAACGGCAGAAGCTATACCGTTTTATGCTGCACTTTACCATCCAGGCACAGAA
>JAAZFZ010000213.1 GCA_012511485.1 Clostridiales bacterium
AGGCATGCACAATTAACCCCGCAGCAGTGATAAAAAGGGATAATACAATCGGCAGCCTCAAAGTCGGCAAAATAGCGGATATCATTGCGGTTGACAGGGTTTATAATTTGAAATCGGTTATTGTTAAGGGAAATCTTATCCGCAGATGAGCCTTAAACAATTTTAAAAACGAAGTGAAGGGTTATGTATGATTTGCGAATAAAATGCAAAGAATAATTCAGAGGTGATTTTATGTCATATGTTGACCCTAAAATAAAGGACAAATTTGAGTCATTATCAGTTGATTTAAAAAACGAAATTTTAAAAAGAGATGTAAAGCTTTACACACTCAACGACTTGATAAAATGCCTTGAAACAATTGTCAAAAAAGATTGAAAAAAGCAGCTTTTCCATACCTTCGGTAATATCCGAAGGTATTTTTTTCAGCCTTCGAAAAAAATTGACAAAAGTTTTTCCTGATTATATAATTAGCGTAAGTCAGTATTTGCTATGGAGGTGTCATTATGCCGAAATTTAGATTAATAGTAATTTTGCTCCTTTTTGCTATATTATCTGTTAACTTTGCGTTTCCTGCACCGAGCGGTGATGCACCCGTATATGAAAATGTTTTTTCCGCTTCGGATATCAAAAAAGAGAATAAGAGCGATACCTCTGCAAGGAGCAACAAAACTCAGGCTGTGGAGGTTAATACAAAAAATGAAATCAGCGGAGCACAGGTTCTTGAAGAGGGCAAAAACCTTGACGGCTCTGTTAAATCCATTGTTAACTATTCCCACACCGAGCAGGATGTAAGCCTTGACTCAAAAAGTGAAATTCGCTATGTTGACAACATAATTATTGTATTTTTCAAAAACGGCACCGATAACAAAAAAAGGCTTGAAATTATCGGCACAGTCGGCGGCAAATGTGTGGGATACATGGACGCCGTTGACCAGTGGCAGGTTGAGGTTGAAAAAACAGATCTTGACGGCTTAAAAAGCGTCTGCAAAAAGCTGCTCGAATTTGATGAGGTAATATATGCAAATTATGACACGGTAAAGCAAATAACAGCCTGCAGAATCCCGAGCGACCCGTTCGGAACAAATCAAACATGGAACGAATACTCCCCCGCAGGCTATAACTGGGGGCAGGAGGCAATTGAGCTGCTCAGTGCATGGGAATATAATGATTATTGCAACCACATCACAGTGGGGCTTATTGATGACGGGTTTGATGTTACTCATGAAGAGCTTGACGGTATTGTTCAGTTCCCAAGTGAAGAAGCTCAGCTTAGAAATGCACCAAACAGACACGGCTCCCATGTGTCGGGGATAATCGGTGCAAAAGCAAACAACAACAAGGGAATAGCGGGAGTTTTATGGAATACTACCGTTATGGGTTATGATTTTGACGGGGCTTCGCTGGAATTTACCGATACCGATATCTATGCCGGGTTAGTCGATTGTGTTGACAGCGGTGCAAAGGTAATCAACTTTTCAATCGGGACAAGCGGCAGCCTTATTGACGGTCAGTTTCTTACCGAACAGCAGATAGAATATGAAGCCTCTATTTCATCACAGTATATGGCGCAGCTGCTCAATAACGGCTATGATTTTGTTGTTGTTCAGGCCGCCGGAAACGGAACAAAAAGCAATTCCAGTATCGACGCCATAAACAACGGTATGTTCTGCAGCGTAACTGAGAGCAACACCGGTCAAAGCCCAGAGATGGCTCAGATGATTAATGACAGAATAATTATTGCAGGCTGTGCCAGTAATTTAAACTACAGAAATTATGAGCAATCCTATTTTTCAAATGCCGGCAGTCAGGTTGACCTTTGCGCTCCCGGCTTCGGGATTTACAGCTGCGATAAAAACAATTTATATATAAGCATGGCGGGAACCTCACAGGCGGCTCCCTTTGTTACGGGTGTTACCGGTATGGTTTGGTCGATTAATCCCGCAC
>JAAZFZ010000214.1 GCA_012511485.1 Clostridiales bacterium
CGTTCACGGCAACCCGTCGCAAGGATTATAGATGCGGCCTTGATATTATCTACCCCATTCCTATTAACCACTTTTATATCAAAGCCGTTATCAGCTTTTTTAATCTGAGTAACAAAGGTCAGAGTTAAAGCTTTTATTTTTTCATTGTTAAATTCATCAATAAATCTTTCGGCATATTCGGGGCCGGAAAGCTTCTCAAAAAAACGGACAAGACCGAAGCCGTCATGAATGCATTGCTTGAGAATCCCGCCTAAACGAGCCTCTCTCTCAATGAGCAATGTGTCCGCTCCCTCACGCTTGGCGGCAATAGCCGCCGCAAGCCCCGCAGGTCCGCCGCCTATGACAACAACATCATATGTATTCATTGCTCCGCCCCCTTTGTCGGCCCATAGGTAATAACAGATTTTTCAGAGCATTTTCTGACTTCGGAAATCGGTTTTTTTAGAAAATCCGCAATGATTTTTGTAACAAGCGGTGAGCAGAAGCCGCCCTGACACCTGCCCATGCCCGGACGGACACGCTTTTTAATTCCGTCAAGCGTCGGTACGCATATAGGTGATTTGAGAGCATCAATTATTTCACCCTTGCTGATTTCCTCACAGCGGCAGACAATAATGCCGTAATCAGGGTTTTGGGCTATCATTTCAGCCCTCTTTTCCGGGCTCATTTTTCTGAGAACGGGGATTCCCTTTCTATAGGGATTATAGTTTTTGTTTCTTGACACCTGCCCAATTTTTGAAAGCTCCTCAATCGTCATTTTTTCAATATCAAGTGCCACTGCCGGAGCGGTTGTAAGCCCCGGGGACTGAATACCGGCACAGTGAATTAGATTTTTTGTTTTTCTGCCCTTTTCAATGACAAAATCCTCTTCAAAGGTCGGGGCACGCACACCCGTAAAATATGTAATTATATCTTTTTCCGAAAGCTTTGCGGCAGTGTTCTTCTGCTTTGCAAATACCTTGGCTATGCTATCCTGAGCGGTTGCGACATTCTCCTTTTCGTAGGTTTCGACAGCGTCCGGCCCTACAAGAATGTTTTCGTGGATAGTGTGAAGGATTCCGCCGCCCTTGGTGTGAGAGTGCAGCTCCAGCTTCTTAATTGAAGCGATTGAGCTTATTAGATAGCACGACTTTTTGTCAAGAATCGAGTTTGTGCCTCTGCGGGGATGTATGGAAAAAAAACGGTCGCCTGCCATTTTTGCAATTTCCTCTGCAAAAACTCCTGCCGCATTGATTACTATTTTGGGGTATATCCTCCCCCGGTTTGTCAGCACACTTTTGATTTCGCCGCCCTGTGTCTCCATGCTTAACACTGCAGTGTTGAGTTCAACCCTCGCTCCGTTCGTGACAGCATTTTCGGCATAGGCAATCGTCAGCCCATAGGGGCAAACAACGCCCGAGCTGGGATTATAAAGAGCAAACAAAAAATTGGGGTTGAGCTCAGGCTCCCGCTTTTTTAGCTCCTTTGAGGAAACCACGCAAGTGTCCTTAATCCCGCCCAGATATTTTCTCTGCCATGCAAAAAGCTTGATGACGGGATAAAGCCAGCGCTGACAGAAGCCTGCATACTGCCCGCAGCGCCTGAACGGGACATCCAGCTCCTCGCATATTCTGCCGTACATTTCGTTGCCGAGCCTGACATAATGGTGCTTTAATGTCCCCTTGCTCAGGTCAACGCCGGGGTGCACCTCGCCGTCGTTTCTTCCGGAAGCCTGAAGGGCAAGGTCTGCCTCCTTTTCGACAAGCATAATATCAATGTCCCATTTGCTCAGTTCCCTTGCAATGCTTGCGCCTGAAATCCCTCCGCCGATAATCAAAACATCCGGCTTTTCTCCCTCAAGGGCATTATCGTCTATATCGGGAACCCTCATGGGGGGGATTTCCACTCCCTGAAGCTCAATATCATTGACAACATGCATTTTCCCCTTCTTGTCAACAGACATACGGCACGCCTCAATGATATCGTCCCATTTGGCAAGGCTGCCGGAGAGGGCAATGCAGTTATCTTTAATTTCGACCTTTACATTTTCACCAAACCTTTTGCCGAGCTTTTTCTGCAGCTTCTTAGCATTCATATTAAATCGCCTCTTTAGAGTCGCCCGAATGACCGACTAATTATATTTATAATACAACAAAATATTAACTATGTCAATACCTAATGGTGACTTTTATAAAGAGTGTAAAAAATTATTTTTGTTATGTTGGACAAATAGATAAAGTGATGCTATACTGATTAACATGATTATACTAAATATATGATTTGGCGGAGGAAATGATGGCTGCTCCCAGAAAAGAAAATGTCAAGTATATTATTATTGAAGCAACGCAAGAGCTCCTTTTGCAAAAAGGTATTTCCGATATTTCACTTGCCGAAATCGCAAAAAAAGCAGGTATTTCAAAGGGTACACTTTATTATCACTACAAGTCAAAGGACGAGATTCTTTTTGATATAATGGATAAATACCTTCAGGAGCAGTGGCAAAATCTCATTGACTGGACAGAGGACGAAAACAAGGATACCTCCCTTCACCGCCTTGTCAGATATGTTGTGGAGCGCAATATTGCCA
>JAAZFZ010000215.1 GCA_012511485.1 Clostridiales bacterium
ATACCAGCCACTTGCAAGGTCGATTAGCCTTGAGCTATCATATTCTTTAATTGCGGCTCCGATTCTCTTTGCATCAAACTGCCCCCAGCCCTCATTGAATGGCACCCAGCAGCCAATAGAAGTGCTGTTAAACAGATTGTCAATCATACCGAAAAGCTCTTCTTCAAACAGGTTACGCCAATTCCTCTCGCCCCGTTTGAACCTTTTATATGCATTATCCTTGACCTTGACACCGATATTGGGCAGGATGCCCGCCAGAAATGTGCCTATATATTCTCCGCCGCTGACCATGTCCTGCCAGACAATCATGCCTATTCTGTCGCAATGATAGTACCATCTGAGCGGCTCAACCTTAATATGCTTTCTGAGCATATTGAAGCCGAAATCCTTCATCCTTTGAATATCGTAAACCATCGCTTCGTCCGTCGGTGGGGTTAAACCGCCGTCACACCAATAGCCCTGGTCCAGAAGGCCGCAATGGAAATACGACTCATTGTTGAGCAGCAGCCTCGACAGCCCCTCTTTGTCTTTGCCAATGCTGTATTTTCTCATACCGAAATAGCTGCTGACTGTGTCGCAAAGGGTATCGCCGCAGTAAAGCTCCAGAATAAGGTCATAGAGGAAAGGCTCCTCCGGGCTCCATAGTTTTATGTCCCGAATCGGGACAGACTCATTGAGCCCTATCTCTCCGGAAAAGACCGCGTCTTTACAGTCAGATATTTTGGCAACAAGCCTGTAATCTGTATCGCAGATAATGCTTGATTGAATATTTATGCATTTATTGTCTATATCCGGCAGGAGCTTTATGGCTTCAATTCTGTTTTTGTTGACCGGCTCGAGCCATACCGTCTGCCAGATTCCGGAGGTTGCAGTGTACCAGAAGCCGTGAGGCTCCAGAACCTGTTTGCCCCTCTGCTGCCAGCCCTTATCCGTCGGGTCATATACCTTAACAATAAGCTCGTTTTCGCCCTGCTTTAAACAATCGGTTATATCAAAGCTGAAGGGATTGTAGCCTCCGACATGGCTCCCGACATCTTTGCCGTTCACAAAAACAGTACACTTCCAGTCAACAGCACCAAAATGAAGCAAAATGCGCCTGCCTGCCCATGTATCAGTGATGGTAAAGCTCCTTTTATACCATAAAAGCTCATCAGGCGAGAGACTTTTTTCAACACCTGAGAGCTGAGATTCGATAGAAAACGGTACAAGAATTTTTCCGTCGAAAGACTGCGGACAGGAAGCATCCGCCGAAGTGATTTCATAATTATAAACACCGTTGAGGCATTGCCAATCACTTCTCACAAACTGAGGGCGGGGATAATCAGGCAAAGGCACATCTGACTGTGCGCTTTCAAACCATCTTGTTCTTATCTTCCCCACGACCATACCTCCTTTTTTGAGAAAAAATATAAAAACCAATTTGCTTGGATTATACAACTTTTGCATAAAACAGTCAATAAATTAAATGCGAATCGCAAAATATAAATAGTAATTTAAAAATTTATATATTTTTTTATTGTTTATGGTATAATATTAATAATATTTTTCCTGAAAGTGAAGTGCAAAAACATGAAAATCCCAAAGGCTATTTTATTTGATTTCGGAGGAACTCTTTTCGACGACGGGGAACATCATCTGCCTGATGCGGTAGCTGCTCTCAGACTCGCGGCAGATAACCCTGAGGCAACAACTGACGAAGAGCTTCTAATGCTGACCTTAAATTTATGGGACAGGCTAAATCAGAATGAAAGCGGCGAGACCGATGTCCAGCTCACATCAATGATAGAGAACATAACAAAGCGTGCAGGTCTTGTCTACTCTAAAAGCCTTGAAGAATGCGGAATTATTTTTGACGGCCATCACTGCAACGAAAGGCAGCCAATGAAAAACATAGCCGAACTGCTTGAGACACTCAATGCCAAAGGAATACGCACGGCAGTAATTAGTAACACGGTTTTGAGCGGCGCTCAGATGACCGCATCAATAAATCAGCTTCTGCCCGAAAGCCGTTTTGAATTTGTTTACACAAGTGCTGATTTCGTTTTCAAAAAGCCATGCGGTGATATGTTCCTTGCGGCAACAAAAAACCTGGGACTCGAACCCAAGGATTGCTGGTATTGCGGGGATAGCTTCAATAATGATGTCATAGGCAGCAGCAAGGCGGGAATGTTCCCCGTTTATTATAACGAGCAGGCTGAAAAGGGTGCCGAATTTACAGCAATCAACTCCGTTGACTGCTGCGTTATCAATGACTGGGCACAGCTGACAAAGGTAATACAGACATTATATAATATAAAATGAATACTAAAAAAATATAGGCAAATAGCGAAAATGAACCGACAGATAATGAGAAATGATATTGGCAGATAACGAAAAATGGAATAAACTAATTTAGATAAAGGTATTGATTTTTTTCATAATTTTGTCTATAATAGGCAGGCATCGCAAGTCGGTGCGGCATAATTTGGAGAGTTGTCCGAGTTGGTCGAAGGAGCACGACTGGAAATCGTGTAACGGCCTAAACCCGTTCGAGGGTTCGAATCCCTTGCTCTCCGCCAAAAGATTGTCGATTTATATCGACAATCTTTTTTATATTGCAATGGAAATTGATAACCCTTGTCACGCCTCTTCGTTTTTTTGATTATTGCCTGTATATGGGCAATAATAGTTTACAGAATAAAATGTATCTGATATAATTCATAAAAACTGAATCAGAGGGAAGGCAAAAATATGAGCGAGCATATAACAACATATTCAGGTGAATTCTTTCACCCGCTTGAGCCGGAGATTGAGAAAATACGGGTTGAGGATATTGCACACGCACTTTCCCTGATGTGCCGTGCTAACGGACATATAAGCAGCTTTTTCTCGGTAGCGCAGCATTCAATCAACTGCTGCAACGAGGCAGATGCCAGAGGCCATTCAAAGAGGATTCAGCTTGCCTGCCTTTTGCACGATGCAAGCGAAGCATATATCTCCGACATTACAAGACCCGTTAAGAAGGAGCTGCCGGAATACCTTAAAATTGAAGATAACCTTCAGGGTACGATTTTTAAAAAATTCATTAAAACTTCGCTGACTTCCGATGAGCTTAAAAAGGTTTTTGAAATAGATGACGCCATGCTCTACCATGAATTTCTCCACTTCAAGCATATTGAAG
>JAAZFZ010000216.1 GCA_012511485.1 Clostridiales bacterium
GAAGGCTGTTTTTTACTGCATAGAGCAGCACTATGAAACAGGCCAGGCACTGCCCGTTGCGGGCGGTCAGGTAATGCTGACATAAGCAAAAACAGATGCCTTAATACTCGGGCAAATTACTCCTTGAAAGGAAATAAAAATGAATGATATCCTCAAGGAGCTCAATGCTCCCAAAGCACAGGTCAGACTTGAGGCGCTTAAACAAATAATTAGGAGCGAAAAAAAAGCACCTGAGGTTTTGCCGCAGTTTTCAAATAATCATATACATACCTTTTATTCTTTTTCACCGTACTCCCCCACCTCGGCAGTGTATTTTGCCCGTTTAGCCGGCCTTCAAACAGCAGGAATAGTTGACCATGATACAATAGCTGGAGCAGGTGAATTCATTCATGCCGCCGAAATCGCAGGTATAGACGCAACAATAGGGCTGGAGTGCCGTGTAAGAACTCAGGGAACGGCCCTTGAGGGCAGGCGAATAAACAACCCTGACCAGAAAGGCATTGCATATATGGCGCTGCACGGTGTCCCGCACACGCAGATTGAGTATCTGCAAAGTGTTTTTGAGCCCTTGAGAGAGAGGCGCAATACCCGCAACAGAAAAATGGTTGACAGAATAAATAAACTTATGAACCCTCTCTCCGTATCGCTTGATTTTGACAGAGATGTTTTGTCAATTTCACAGTTCAAATCAGGCGGCACTGTCACGGAGCGTCACCTGCTCTTTGCGCTGGGTGCGAAAATTGTCGAAACGGCAGGCAGGGGCGGCATTTGCGATTATCTTCAAAAGCGCATGGATATTCCCCTGACTCAAAAGCAGAAATGCCTGCTTGAGGACAAGGATAACCCATATTTTGACTATGATTTGCTGGGTATTCTAAAATCGAGCCTTGTTGAAAGAATATATGTTGACGCCAATGAGGAGTGCCTGCACATATCGGAGCTTTCACTCCTTGCAAAGGAAATTGGTGCGCTTTTCTGCTATGCCTATCTAGGCGATATCGGTCAGAGTATTACGGGTGACAAAAAGCCGCAGAAATTTGAGGATGATTATCTCCCTGTTTTGTTCGATACCCTTGAGGAGCAGGGCATTGACGCAGTGACTTATATGCCGTCGAGAAACACTCCCGAGCAGCTTGAAATAATTCAGAGGATGTGCAGGGAAAGAAACATCATGGAGATTTCGGGTGAGGATATAAATTCGCACCGCCAAAAATTTATATGCCCTCAGCTCGAGCAGACACAGTTCTCACACCTTATCAAGGCAACATGGAAGCTGATAAATCGGGAGAGAGCGGAAACTCTCAGGCAGGAAGGGCGAACTTGATTTGCCTGTTATAAAATAATAAGGGGATTGCATGAGCAATCCCTCAAATTTATTTTTTACACTCCCTGACCTGCTTGAATACACCGCAGACCACTGTGAAAATTAAAAAGGCAAACACAAGCTTTATTAATAAATCAAGCATTTTTAATGCCTTGCAGCTGCAATTAATCAATCTGAGTGTTTTTATAGTTTCGTTCATTTTATCACCCCGATACAAGTAAAACTCCGTGAGCAATTCAGGGTATGCTGTCGCCCTGAAGAGGAGTTATCGCTGAAAGCAGGGCGCCCGTTCCGACAAAGAAAACCTTTTTAATTTCCCCCGCTTTAAGCCTTCTCATTATATAGGAGCAAACAATGCTCGCACTGCAGCCGCAGCCCGAACCGCCGGAATTGATATCCGAATTGTTCAAGTCATAGAGCATCAATCCACAGTCCGCATGAACGGAGCTTATATCGGTGTTTTCCTGCCTCTGCAAAAGCTCAATAAGGAGCCTTGAGCCTACATCGCCGAGGTCGCCTGTGAGAATCATGTCATAGTCCTCCGGCTTTGTATTGGTATCCCTAAGAAAATCAATAATTGTCTGGCAAGCTGCCGGAGCCATTGCGGCACCCATATTGTTAGAGTCCTTGACATTTACATCCTTGATTATGCCTATAATAACGGATTGAATTTTCACTCCGCTGCCCGAGGATTTAACTACAGCGGCACCCGCCGCAGTTGCTGTTCTCTGTGCGTAGGGCGGGCTTTGGTTGCCGTATTCAAGCGGCATTCTGAACTGCTTTTCAGCTGAGCAGAAATGAGAGGAGGTTGCTGCAACCACAGTCTGTGCTATGCCCGTCTCCGCCGCCAGTGCTGCAAAGGCTAACCCGAGAGCCATAGTTGAACATGCTCCGTAAAGCCCGACACAGGGCATCTCCATTTCCTTTATGCCAAAGGCTGTACCCACGCACTGGTTGAGAAGGTCGCCGCCGAAAAACAGGTCAACATCCGAGGAGGAAACATCGGCACTTGCCAATGCCCTTGTTACGGCGTCACGGTGCATTGCGCTCTCCGCCTTCTCCCAGGTTTGCTCCCCTATTGTGGTGTCATCATATATTTTATCAAATTCCCCGCCTAGAGGCCCTTCGCCCTCCTTTTTGCCCACTACCGAAGCACTGCCGGCAATGACCGGCGCATTCACAAATTCAAGCGTATATCTGCCCTTCCGAATTGGCATGCTTTCACCCCTATCTGCTTGCAATATAATAGATTATGCCGTAGATAATAGCTGTTGCGCTTCCGTAAACAATGACGGGACCGGCAATTTTAAACATATTTGCTCCTGTGCCGAGAATTCTGCCCTCGCTCTGAAACTCCATTGCAGGTGATACGATTGAGTTTGCAAATCCCGTTATCGGCACAATCGTACCCGCTCCCGCATGGCGTGCAATTTTATCAAAGACGCCTATTGCCGTGAGAATTGCAGTAATAACGATAAGAATTATCGGTACAAGTGCATCGACCTTTATTTTGCTTATGTCAAGAGCCTTAAAAATCTGTGCCAGCCCCTCACCAAAGGCGCAAATCAATCCGCCTACCAGAAAAGCCTTGATAAAGTTTTTGATTTTAGGTGATGGCGGGGATGCCTTTTTTACCATTTCATTGTATTGATTGCCTGTGATTGACATTAAAAGACCTCCGTTTCATTGATATTTTATCCACTTAATTGTGCTATATACTTTTGTAGCTTTCATAAAATTAACATTTGAACACTTGACTTTATAGAATTTGTTGCGTAATATTTTTAGTATTAATTGACAGAATGGTGATTATATGCCTCATCTTATTGAAATTGAAAGAATGTACAAGATTTATAACCCCGGCGAAAACGAGGTTCGTGCCCTTGACGGCATCTCCCTTGTTATCGACAGGGGCGAGTTTGTTGCAATAGTCGGGCAATCCGGCTCAGGCAAATCGACTCTCATGAATATGCTCGGGCTGCTTGATATCTGCACAAGCGGCAAATACCTGCTCGATGGGATTGATGTGCTTTTCATGACAGACGACGAGCTCTCAGAAATCAGGAATAAGCAAATCGGCTTTATTTTTCAAGGCTTTAACCTTATCCCCAGCCTTACCGCTCAGGGCAATGTTGAGCTGCCGCTGATTTACAGAGGCATGAGGGCGGAGGAAAGGCATGAGCTTTCGCTAAGCGCTCTTGCCCGTGTGGGGCTTGAAAAACGAATTCATCATCTGCCCTCCCAAATGTCAGGCGGTCAGCAGCAAAGGGCAGCAATTGCAAGAGCCGTCGCCGCGCGCCCGCCGATAATCCTTGCAGACGAGCCGACGGGTAACCTGGACTCAAGCTCCGGCAGGGAGGTTATGAATATCCTGCATGAGCTTCACAAGGAGGGCCGAACGGTAATACTTATCACTCACGACAATGATATTGCAAAGGAAGCTCAGCGGATTATAAGAATGCATGACGGTAAAATCAGTGAGGACTATAAGAATGAATGAAGGCGGAGAGCCGCTTTATATCAGGGTTTACGAAAAATACAAGGGTCTGATTGTTTCGGGCAAGCTTGCCGCCGGCACAAAGCTGCCCTCAATCCGTATGGCATGCGCCGAGCTTGGAGTGAGCAAGACAACTGTTGAGGCGGCATATCTTCAGCTTGAGGCAGAGGGATATATAAAATCGAAGCCTCAGAGCGGTTTTTATGTTACAAAGATAGATTACAGTGATATTGGCAGCAAAAAAACCCCCGTTGCGGCTGAAAAAACCCCGAGCAGGAAAATTGTATATGATTTCATATCCGCCTCCGTTGACGCTGAAAGCTTTGATTTTAACCTTTGGCGCCGATATGTCAGAAGTGCATTAAAATCCGGCAACCGCCTGCTTTCATACGGTGAGCCGCAGGGGGAGCCTGATTTGCGCGCCGCTCTTTGTGACTATGCAAACTCAAGAAGGGGCGTTATCTGTTCGCCTGCCCAGATTGTTGTCGGTGCAGGGATACAAAGCCTGCTCCAGATACTTTGCTCAATCGACAAAAAATGCGGGAAAGTTTTGTTTTCGGGCAAGCCTTTTTTGCAGGGAGCGGCCGTTTTCAATGCCTTTGGCAGAGAAACACAGCCGATTGATTACAAGGATATTGGATTGTTTGCCTTAGGGGATGTTGATTATGTTTATACAAATCCCTCCCACATAAACCCTTGGGGAGATATCCTGCCTGTTCCGGAGAGATTGGAGCTTCTCCGGCTCGCCAGAGAGCGGGGATTTATTATAATTGAGGATGATTATAACAGTGAGTTTCAGTATATCAACCGCCCTGTACAGTCCCTGCAGGGGCTCGACAGCGGTGAAAATGTCCTCTATATCGGCACATTCTCAAAGCTTCTGCTGCCCTCACTGAGGATTGCTTTTATGGTTATGCCCGATTCCCTTCTCAAGGAATATCAAAAAGACGGCCTGATTTTTAACCAGACCGCCTCAAAAGCAGAGCAAATCGCACTGAGCCAATACCTACGTGACGGCAACCTTTCACGCCAGATAAAAAAGGCAAGAAAGCTCTATGCTGCAAAGTGCAGAGCTATGTGCGAAAGAATCAATGAACACGGAAAAGGTGCTGTTAATGCCGTAATGGGAACATCCGGCATACTTTTCAGAGTTGAGGTTAACGGCAATGCATCAGGCAGAGAGCTGGCTCAAGCGGCTCTACAAAAGGGTATTGCCGTGCGCGCGCTCGATGAAAAGGACGGAAAAGCTCAACTGCTGTTATCGTGCTCGAGTATTTCTTCGGATTCAATTGAGCGGGCGGCTAAGAGGTTAACGGAGGTTCTTTTGC
>JAAZFZ010000217.1 GCA_012511485.1 Clostridiales bacterium
AAATCAACTCCGAAAAAAGCACAGCCGTAATAAAATTATGACTGTGCTTTGATATTATTGCTTTTTATTTTAATATCTCGATTTTTGTTGCCGGGATAATAACAGCTGCGTCACTCGAATAAGTTATTTTGACATTTGCGCCCTTGTTAAGAATAATAACCGTTTCGGAATCTGACGCGGCAATGGAATAATATGCCTGACCCTCAGCGAGCTTGATATAATAGCAGCTTTCCCCGTTAAGAACAGCAGACCTGATGTCATCAACAATGCCGGCTACTGTTTTTTCTTCTATGTCGGGATTATCCTTGCCATCCTCATCGTCGGGAATGACAATGTCACCGTCAACCCTGACATTATTAGCCTTCATGCTGGCAATATAGTTTTCGAGGCATTCACCCAGAGAAGAGCCAATAGCCTTGACCTTATTATACTGCTTGACATTTATCAAAGCATAGCGCTGAATGACATTTGAGGCATCCTTCAGGGACATGAAATAGGTCGGCTCACCGCTGATATTTATTAGCAGCGGGAAGGTGGAGACGAAACCATAGTCCTTGACAAGACCTTCTGCTGTTTCCTTTGCGGTCATTTCCTTTGCACCGTTGACTCTGTAAAAAACGGTATCCTTCGTTCTCTGATTTATCAGTGCAAAACCGATGATTGACTGGTCGCTCGTAACAGAGGTGACGCCCGTATAAAGATAGACATCATCATTGAGAGCGAGGTAGCTGTAACCCTCGGATGACATAATCACATTTTTCTGGCCGAGAAGAGAGTTTAAGAAACCGCCCCTGTATTTTCCGTAGTAATTATACTGCTCGACAATAAGCTCTGAGGAATAGACCCTGTCAATCCACTGAAGGGAGGCATCGTTTTTAAGAGCATCGTTTGAGTAGTATTTGGTGATGCCCGTCACGGCATCGACGAGAACCGCACCAATGACATCACGCCCTCCGAAAAGTCCGATTGTTTTATCAATCCTCGCACAAATCCAATAGGGATTGCCGTTGTCGTCAATTTCAAAGGTTGCGTTAGTGAACATATAAGTGGGGTATTCAAAGCGAAGGTGACGCTTGAGCAGACGCCCGAAATGCTCAGAGGGTGAGAATTTAATGCCCTCTTCTACCTTAAAATAGTTTGTGTCCTCATTTGCCATGTCAATAATGATATAGCCAGGGAGCCCCTCGGAGCGGTTTGTAAGCCACTTGATGATATTGGCATATTTAAGCGTGGTTATCCTGACGGGAGAACCCTTATAGTTAATCTGTGTGTAGACAGGGTAAACCGTGAACTGTGAAACAAGGTTACTGTCCGCAAGGCTGCTCATTGCCCTGCTTGCAAGGTTTGCGGCTGCATCCTCGTCAAGCCGGGGAACGGTATCAAAATCAGTCTGAGCAATGTCTACATTGAATTTTCCGTTTGAGTCAACCTTGATAAGGTCGCTGTAATCCCTTGCACGAAAAACAACGGATGATATTATCATACCGACAACCACAACAACTGCCAGCACACCCGCAATAATCAAAGGAGGAATAGAAACCTTTTTGACATAAGGCGTATATTCCGGGTGAGTTAAAGCCTTTGATGTTAAAAAAACAAGTGCAATAAAGCTTGCAATTACAACCGCGATGTAATAATAAAGCTCCGCCGCTTTAAAATTCAACGGAGGCAGCATAATATAAAAAGCGAGTGCAGCGGCAATTGCTGTGCCGATAATACAGATTATTAGCTTGAGAACGGATTTTTCTGGCGGAATGACTACCATATTTTTGCCGCCCGAGCCCTTGCCCTTTCCGGTAAAATCAACTTTAATCGGATCCATCGAGTCAACTCCTTTTGTACGAATATTTACAGTATATATTAATATTTTAACAAAAGCAAGTACATTATACCACGTTCGAAAGCATGGGAAACATAATTTTCCTGTGCGCTTGATATAATTATTATCTTATTGTATAATTTAACAATGCCGAATAACGAAAATGGTGATTAAATGAATGACTTTCACGAGCAAAACTTTAACAACATGAACGGCCAATACCCCATCGGTGGATGGTACGACAACAGTAATTACGCACGGCAATCCTATGAGTGGGGGCAAAGGCGCAAAATAAAAAAGCTCAGCATTTCAACCGGACTTTGCATGATAGCATTTGTGTTTATTCAGGTAGTTTTGCTGGTTTTCATAAACCTGCTGAATCTTAACAGCTATTATGAAGAGAATACACTTTTCAAGAATGCATTGGATATCCTCATGGAGGTTTTCTGCATATTTATTCCCTTTTTTATTGCTGCCCTGCTCTCTAATAGAGAAAACAAACATTCAATTTTTAATTTTGAAACACCGAGGTCCGTGAAGCTTTTTATTTCTGCCATTTTCTCAGGCTTTATGATTTGTATGGCAGCTAATATTATTTCCGGCTATTTTCAGGTTTTTCTTGAGCAATTCGGTTTAAATGGTGAGGTTCCGTCCTTTCCCACACCCACGGGAGCGCCTGCGATATTGCTTTATATTGTCAGCATCTCGATTACACCCGCCCTTGTTGAGGAGTTTGCGTTCAGAGGGGTTGTCATGCAGCCTCTGAGGAAATTCGGGGATAAATTTGCAATAATAATTTCCGGTTTGGTTTTTGCCCTGCTCCACGGCAACGCCACTCAAACGTTTTTTGCATTCAATGTAGGCACTACAATAGGCTATTTTGTTGTTGCCACAGGCTCAATATGGACCGGTGTTGCAATTCATTTTGCCAACAACTTCTTTTCCGTTATTATCAATATACTTAATGCCAGAAACGAAGCGTTGGCTACTGATGTTTATCAAAAGGTTATGACATTGGCTTTTATCATTGGTATCATAGCCTTTGTTCTGTTTGCTCTTGACAAAAACAGGGTAAGGCTCGCCACTCCGGATATGGGTTTGACGGGAGAGCAGAAGGTGGCATCCTACATTTTTACGGTTCCGATGGTGGCGGCAATAGTTCTGTTCCTCTCCTCGATTGTTAATATGCTTTTAAGATTTTAATAATGAGGGAAAAAATGGACGATATCTGCTTTATGAGGCAAGCACTTGAGCTGGCATGGGAATCTTTGCATGAGGGTGAAGTCCCTGTCGGAGCGGTTGTAGTAAAAAACGGTGTTGTTATCGGCACAGGCCGCAACAGAAGAGAGCTTAACAAAAACGCCCTTGCCCATGCCGAGATTGAGGCTATTGACAATGCCTGCAAAAGGCTCGGTGGCTGGAGGCTTTGGGAGTGTGAGCTCTATGTTACGCTTGAACCATGCCCGATGTGCGCAGGTGCAATAATCAACTCAAGGCTCCGTCGTGTAGTTTTCGGAGCATACGATAAAAAGGCGGGTTCATGCTCCTCGGTAATAAACCTTTTCGCCCTGCCCTATAACCACAGACCCGAGGTTGCCGGAGGGGTTATGGAAAATGAATGTTCAACCTTGCTCAGTGAGTTTTTCAAACAGCTCAGAGCGGAGAAAGCTAAAGAAAACCAAATTTAAAACAAATCCCCATAAGTAAAAAAGTTCGGGCGCACTTTTTGTGCGCCCGAATTAATGCCGCTGATGCCATGAAAACGAAAAGGGCTGTATCAGCACCTGTCTAAGAGCATGATACAGCCTGATTTTTTAACGGAAAGACTTAATTATAAGTTCAGGGAGAAGCTTGGTTATATAGGTAATAATCATTTTCGTGAACTGAGCAATAAAGTTGCCTACATTTGCACTCAAATTCGACAATAAATCCGTCGGAAGCTCCTCATAATCCGGGTCAACAGTATTCTGACCGACCGCCTTTTTGATAGCATACCGATCAACAAGCTCCGTTTCGCCCGTATCATCGTCAAGAACATATGCCTTGTAGATAAACTTGTCATCATCTATGTGAATTGTTGTGTAGCAGCCGCCCCAATCTCTTGTGGAAAATGCCGTTGCGGCACATTTCGGAATGGGGGAAACGGCATTTTCATTGACCGTATATCTCTTTGTGCCGGCGGTTGAGGGCAGGATGTTAACCGTTCCTTCGGGGTTGAGTGCAAAGGTTATTTCTTCGCCCTTGTAGTATTCTGTTGTGTATTCGATATTCTCAACAACCTCGTCACCCTCGACCTGATGTGTCCTCATATACATATGGTCATGCCCGGCAAGAACGACATCAATGTTCAGTTCATCCATGAGAGGAATAAGAACACTGCGCATGATAATTGTATCGGGCTTATTAATATTCTTACCTGCAGAATAAAGGGCTCTGTGCATCATCACGATTTTCCAATCGGCATCGGAGGTGTTCATGTCGTTCTTGAGCCAGTTTATCTGCTGCTGGGACATTGGGTACATATCGTTTGTGTTGAGCACCGCAAAATGAGCGTTGCCGTAATCGAAGGAATAGTAAACGCCCGTGAGAGTCTGGCTGTTTTCTGCGGCGTTAAGGTTGAACATATTGTTGAACCAGTTCCATTTCAGGTTGCCATCATGGTTGCCCGCAACAGGGGTATGAGTCATATTCATATTGGCAAACGAGAAATTCTCAAAGAACCAGTTCCATTCATCATTTGTGCAGTCGTTGACATAGTCGCCAAGGCTTGAGTAGAATTCCGCCTCGGGGCAGGTTTCAATCGCCGCAGCCAATACCTTTGAGGCGTTCTCGAAATTTTCGTTGCTGCTTGCCTGAACATCGGCAATAGTAATGAATGAAAACTTATTATTCCCGTCGTCCGTTCTGAATGTACCTATATCGCTCCAGGAATTATTTGCGACATCACCCACACGGTATGAATACTCCCTGCCCGGAGCAAGCGAATCAACGGTGACCTTGTGGACATAGCTGCCCTTGAACTTTGAGCAGGTGCCGGAAAAAACCTTGCTGCTATCCGAACTTTCGGCATAATAATTGAGAATCATAACATCGCTGCCGCACTTGTCGGGAGTGTACCAGCAAAAGCCCCTTGCGGTTTGGCTGTCACCATAAAAAGTTACGCTGATTCTGGAAATGCTCTCATCTACCTGTGCTGCCTGTGAGCCGAGAGGGAAGCTGAACAACAAGGCAATGACAAGAACGATACTTAATGCTTTTGAAATACACTTATTCACTTGAAAGTCCTCCATATTACTTATTGATTTCAAAAAATCTGTAAATATATTCTAGCCTAATTGTAAAATAGTGTCAACAATTTTAATGTAGATTCAGTATTAAATAGGACAGCAGCTTCAGTTTTTGAACACTTGACAAAAAGAAAAGCGGGTATTATAATTTCAATGTTACAAATGGGGGCGTAGCTCAGCTGGGAGAGCGTACGGTTCGCATCCGTAAGGTCGAGAGTTCGATCCTCTTCGTCTCCACCAAAAGAAAGTCTCCAACGTTGCCATTGATTGGCGATGTTGGAGACTTTTTATGTTTTAATAATATATTTGTCAATCACAAAGGTAAAAATGAATTACCTTTTTTCTATGATATACTACAAAAAAA
>JAAZFZ010000218.1 GCA_012511485.1 Clostridiales bacterium
GAATTAATTGTAATCAGGCAGTCAGTAAACCTTGCAAGAAAACACTCAATCGGATAAAAAATGCACCAGCCCGAAAGGGAAGCTCCTTTAAAAAAATGAAAGCCGTGGGCGGTATATATGACTTTTGTGCCGTTTTTTCTTGCTTTTCTTGCGGCAAGCCTAGTCAACACACCGCCAACGGGAGTATGGCAATGTATGATTTCGTATTTATTTTCGTTTATGATTTGTTTGAGCTTTTTATATACTATAATATTTTGCACTGAAATGGGCGAGCGCGAAAAAGGCAGATTGAAGCGCTTGTCCACAAATTCAAGAGTATGATCCCCTGAGCAGGCAACATGAACCTCCCAGCCGTGCTTTTTGAACAACTCAAAGCAGGGCTGATGGAAGTAGAAAAAGTGCTGTGAAACAGTTGCGATAAAGAGCACCTTCTTCACAAACTTTCCCCCTTCCGATTTCGTTGGCTGCAAAGTGCGGCAGCCAAGCCGTTGCCCATCAGTTGATATTCGCTGTTTCTTTATTCCCCTTAAAGTGCTCCATGGTTACACCCTTATTACAGTTGACCCCCTCGCGCCTGAAAATGTTCCGTATGGTTCTGAATGATATTTTTAAATCCACAGTGAAACTCATATTATCGACATACCATACATCGAGTTGAAACTTCTCATCCCATGAAATGGTGTTCCTGCCGTTAACCTGCGCCCACCCCGTAATACCCGGCAGCACCTCATGCCTGCGCATTTGGTAGCTGTTATATCTGTCTATGTACTCCATCAACAGCGGTCGTGGACCTATGAAGCTCATTTCTCCCTTTAGCACATTGATAAGTTGCGGGAGCTCGTCAATGCTTAAAGCACGCAGGGTTTTGCCAAGCTTTGTCATCCTCTCCATATCTGAAAGCTCAATGCCGTTTTCAACTGTTTTTGTTTTCATAGTTCTGAACTTGTAGACGGTGAAAACCTTGCAGTTTTTACCCGGACGCTCCTGACGGAAAAGAACAGAGCTGTCCTCGCACAGAAATATCAAAACAGAAACAAAAAGCATGAGTGGTGACAGAACAATCAAAGCAATCAGTGCCACAAAAAAATCCAGAGCTCTCTTAACCTGCCTATACATAAAGGCTCCCCCTCCCCCTCAAAAGAAAAACTCCCTGCAAAGTATCAGACAGCTATATCATGAGCGCCTATTGGTTTTTCAACAAAATTAGGAACTACTTTCTTGAGAATTTCTCTCACATTTGAAGCCTCAACCGTTTTAAGTTCATCAAGCGTTTTGAGCAAAAGCTCATGGCTGAACTCAACGGGTGCGGTAACAAAAATCTTGCTGTTTGCCGTCATTCTCCTGGAATTCTCCTCATCTAGTGAAAGCTCCTCATAGAGCTTTTCGCCCGGGCGCAAACCTGTGAAAACAATGTCTATATCTATATAGGGCTCATAGCCGGAAAGCTTGATAAGATTTTCCGCAAGAGAAAGAATCTTTACTGGCTCGCCCATGTCAAGAACAAAAACCTCGCCGCCTTCAGAAAGCCCGCCTGCCTGCACAACCAGCTGTGCCGCCTCCGGGATAGTCATGAAGAAGCGGGTAATATTCGCGTCGGTTACGGTTACGGGCCCTCCCCTTTCAATCTGCTCCTTGAAAATCGGGATAACACTGCCGTTTGAGCCGAGCACATTACCGAACCTTAAGGCAGCAAATTTTGTTTTTGGTGATATAGAGTTAAAATACTGAACTATAAGCTCGGTGACTCTCTTGGTTGCACCCATTACATTTGCGGGATTGACCGCTTTATCCGTGGATAGAATCACAAAATTACTCACTTGAAAATCCCTTGCAACATTTGCGGTGTTGAATGTACCGAAAATATTGTTTTTGACTGCCTCGCATGGGTTGTCCTCCATAAGAGGGACATGCTTGTGTGCAGCCGCATGAAACACAACGGAAGGCTTGAATTCCTTAAAAACCTCCCTGAGCCTGTTTTCATCCTGCACTGAGCCAATTCTAATGTGCACCTCAGGCCTGCCTTCATACTCATAGTCGAGCGAATTCTTCAAATGAAAGGCATTGTTCTCATAGTTATCATAAATCACAATGCATGACGGACCATACTTTGCAACCTGGCGGCAAATCTCGCTGCCTATTGAGCCGCCCCCGCCGGTCACAATCACCGTCTGGCCTATTAGATATTTGCATATTCTTGTGTCAAGCTTAACCTCCGGCCTTGAAAGCAGGTCGGTTATCTCAACATTCCTAATCTGGTGAAACCCTGCCTTTTCGCTTGTAATATCTGTCAGCGACGGAGCAGTTTTAAGTACGCATTTTGTTTGCATGGCGATTTGCATTATTTCGGATTTTCTTTCATTCGAAGCAGACGGAATTGCAAGAATAATTTCATTGATTTTAAATTTTTTTGTAAGCTCGGGGATTCTATCGCACCCGCCATGAACAGGGATACCGCAAAGAGTTCTGCCCTGCTTGCTCTTGTTGTCGTCAACAAAAACGACGGCTCTTCCCATTCTGTAACCTCTTGCTTCAAGATCCTTGACGATAATCATGCCCATATCTCCGGCACCGATTATCATCACTTTTTTTTCGTAGCTGCCCTTTTTGAGCAACAGATTTTTGTTGTTTACATAGAATCTCAAAGCCCTGTATGACATTCTCAAGGAACTGATAAGGGCAATTATGAGCATCATGCTGCTGAAATAAACCAATGCGGGGAAATTAACCATGCAGAATAAATTAAGTGAATTGCCTACCTTATCAACCCCAACACAAGCAATGCTGCCGATTACTACTGCAATAATACACTTTGAAATTTCGGTAAATCCCGCATATTTCCAAATGCTGTTATACAGCCCGAAGCCCCAAAGCAGCAGAACATAAATCAAAGAGATATAGGGAATCCTGCCAATCAGTGCCAAGGCTATTTCTTTTGGCATAGGGTTATAATATAAAAAGGCAATAAATATGTAACTGAAATTAATAAAGATGATATCACATACAGCAATAAGAAGTTTTTTTATTCCTATCTCTATGTCAGGCTTTTTCATTTTCATGAACGCACTCCTCAAACTGGGTATAATCTCTAAATTATTACTTTAAATCTAACATAAACCCCCGTTTATGTCAATAAAACTAAAAACGCTTTATGACACCTTACTTTTAGTAGAGTTGCGAGAATTCAGAATTCTGAACTGGAGCGGGGTTAGACCTGTTTCTCGCTTAAAATGCCTGATAAAGTGGCTTTGGTCATAATAGGCAAGGTTTGTCCAAATCTCAGTGATTGAATTATCCGTTTCAATCAGTTTGCTTTTCGCTTGGGCAATTTTTTGCCTTTGAATATACTCTGTTATGCGCAGACCTGTTTTCAGCTTAAATCTTGCGTTGATATAACTGGCATTTTTGTTGAGGTGCTCTGCTATTTCAAGAACAGAAATTTTTTCGTTGATGTGGATTGATATGTATTCTTTGATGCTGTAAACCAGGTCATAATTTTTATTGTTTTTTTTATTTTTCATCTTTTCATTTTTTCGACTTTCTGCCACTCATTACATCACCTCATTCCATATTATAGCAAAATCAATGATTTATACAATACTATGCTGGAAAAAAATGATATATTTTTTTTGTATAATAATCTAATAATGGCAAATTTATTTAAAGGAGACTTTTTTATGATTGGTATCGGAACATGGAGCTTCAATGTTGACACTATGTTTTTTAGAGGCGAGGCGCAAATCAAGATTTTTGACAACGGCGGAGAGTACGGCTTTGAGGTCAAAATCCCCGGCGAGGATATCCCCGAAATAATTGTCAAGGATGTTGTTGAGGATGGCAACACTCTCAATGCAGTCGGCAATATTTCGTTGCTCAAGGGCAAGGATATTCCCGTTTCGCTTACCTTTGAGGGCGATACGGCAAGCGGTTTTTTAAAGGTTCCCTATGTCGGAAAAATAAAACTCAAAGACGGTAAAAAAACAGGTTGAGAAAAACAGAACCCGGGGCGGTCAATGACCGCCCCGGGTTCACTTTCTATTCTTTTATTCTTCTGCGGCAGCCCTTGCCGCCTGTGCATCCCTCTTTATTTGCGCACTCAGCTCCTCAAGGCTTGAAAATCTTTTTTCCTCCCGAAGAAATTTAAGCAGGCACACATTTATATTCTGACCGTAGAGGTCGCCTGAAAAATCGAGTATGCAGGTTTCGCTCCTTAATTCATCCGACTTAAAGGAAGGGCGTATGCCTATGTTTGTAACAGAGGTGTACCATTTGCCCTCAACTAGAGTTTTTGACGCATATACACCGAATCCGGGTACTACAAAATCTTTGGGGAAAAACTGATTAATGGTTGGCGACCCGATGAGCCTGCCGATTCTGTCGCCGCTTGCAACGGCGAAATTATAAGAGAATTCCCTGCCAAGCATCAAATTCGCTTCCTCTATGTTTCCGCTCCCGATTGCCCGCCTTATTCTGGTTGAGCTGACAGGCTCGGATTTATAAATCACCTTAGGTGAAATGTTTAGTTCAATTAATTGTTTTTGGCAAAGCCGTTTGAGCATTTCGGTGTCGCCCCCACCGCCTTTGCCGAAACGGTAATTGTATCCGCAGCACAAGGCTCCGGCATTAAGCCTGCTGACAAGACAGTCCTCCACAAATTCGGTGGGGGAAAGTTCAAATATTTCCCGAAAGCTTATAATAATAGGTTGTGCGCCGAGCCTTTCGATTTCCCTTATCTTCATTTCATCCGAAAGGATTTCCAGCGGAGCAGCTCCTCTTATTATTTTTTGCGGGTGCTCGTCAAAAAGCAGGACACTGGGAGCCATACCCTCCCCCTTATAGGAAAGGGCTGCATTAATCACTGCTATATGTCCCCTGTGGAGCCCGTCAAAGCAGCCCAGGGCAATGGCTTTCTTTTCGCTTTGCATACTACCACCTGCCGAAATTACTTATTTCTGAACTGGTGTTTCATTCTCATTTCTTTAGAGAGGATTTTTTTGCGCAGTCTTAATGTTTTTGGCGTGACCTCGAGCAGCTCATCATCCTTGATGAATTCCATTGACTGCTCAAGGCTAAGGGTTGATGCAGGAATAAGGCGAAGAGCCTCATCCGAGCCTGCGGCACGGGTATTGGTCATCTGCTTTTTCTTGCGGACATTGCATACAATATCCTCATTTTTTGCACACTCACCAACTATCATGCCCTCATAGACATCAACACCCGGGCCTATGAAAATTCTGCCTCTGTCCTGAGTGTTGAAAAGCCCGTAGCCTGTGCTTGTCCCGGTTTCGTGCACAACAATCGAGCCTCTTTCACGCATGGGGATGTCTCCTTTATACAACTCGTAGCCTGCAAAAAGCTGGTTCATTATTCCGTTGCCATTTGTATCTGTCATGAATTCCGAACGGTAGCCGATAAGCCCCCTTGACGGAACTTTGAATTCAAGGTGAGTTGAACCCCCGTCACGGGCACCCATATTTTCAAGCTCGCCCTTTCTGTGGCCGAGTTTTTCTATCACCGCTCCGACATACTGCTCCGGCACTTCAATAATCATAAGCTCCATTGGCTCATGCAGCTTGCCGTCAATCTCTTTAAATATTACCTTGGGGCGTGAAACCTGAAATTCATAGCCCTGCCTTCTCATTGTTTCAATAAGTATTGAAAGGTGCAGCTCACCTCTGCCCGAGACCTTGAAGGTGTCAGTTGTTTCGGTTTCCTCGACTCTCATGCTGACATTGGTTTCGACTTCTTTAAAAAGCCTGTCACGCAGGTTCCTCGAAGTTACAAACTTGCCCTCCCTGCCTGCAAACGGGCTATCGTTGACAAGGAAGTTCATTGAGATTGTTGGCTCGTCTATTTTTATGAAAGGCAGCGGCTCGACACATTCGGGGTCGCAGGCAGTTTCGCCTATATTGAGGTCGTCAATGCCGGAAACGCAGATTATGTCACCTGCCGTAGCATTTTCAACCTCCACCCTGTGAAGGCCCTCGAACTGATAGAGCCTCGAAATCCTGACCTGCCTTGGCTCTTTGTCGGCACTGCAAAGGACAACCTGCTGGTTCTTTCTGATACTGCCCCTTTCAACACGGCCAATGCCTATCCTGCCAATATAATCATCATAATCAAGGCTGGAGAACAGAACCTGTGTCGCTCCGTGTTCATCCCCCTTAGGAGGCTCGATATTTTGAAGAATCGAATCAAGCAGCGGGCGCATATCTCCGCTCCTTGCATCCTTGTCAAGAGACGAATAGCCGTTCCTTGCCGAGGCGTAAATAACAGGGAATTCAAGCTGGTCATCGTCTGCTCCGAGCTCAATGAAAAGATCAAGAACCTCATCGACCACCTCATCAGGTCTGGCTCCGGGTCTGTCCACCTTATTTATGACAACAAGCGCTTTTTTGCGAAGCCCTAATGCCTTCTTGAGAACAAATCGGGTCTGGGGCATGCAGCCCTCAAAGGCATCAACTAGCAAAAGCACACCGTCCACCATCATGAGGATTCGCTCAACCTCCCCGCCGAAATCGGCATGGCCGGGTGTGTCAACTATATTAATTTTCGTATCCTTATAGTGAATAGCTGTGTTTTTTGAGAGGATTGTAATGCCCCTCTCCCGCTCAAGGTCGTTGGAATCCATTACCCTTTCCTGAACCTGCTCGTTTGCTCTAAAAATACCGCTCTGCTTGAGCATTTCGTCAACAAGTGTTGTCTTGCCATGGTCAACATGGGCAATAATCGCAATGTTTCTTATATCATTTCTTTGTGCCAAGGAAATTCACCTTCAAAAAATTAAAATCTCAAATAAAAATTCACGGGCGACCTGAGGCCGCCCTGTGCAAGCTGATAAACGAGAGCTTATTCGCTCTTCATTTCGACAAGCTCCTGTTTGCCCGTGTAAGCATCGACAGAGAGCTTGACAGAGTCAAAAATGGCTGCCTTAATATCGTCGGCTTGTGCTCCGAGTTCAACCGACCACTTTTTATCAATAAACGTGTTCATGCACATGATATCCGCAAGGTCAACAGGGTTTATGCCGGGCTCGAGATTGTTTTCCTTATACTCTTTTGCGAGCTTAGCTCCGTATAGCCTGAACATCCATTTCGGTATATGGATTATCCTCCTGCCGGGGACGCCCATTGCGGCATGAACGATTGTCAGAAAATTATCCCATGAGAGGTTGTAGTAGCCTATCGGGTAGGCGTTGGCTCCCTTGTTCTTTTCGGCTGCTCCGACTATTGTCTGCGCAACCTGACGGACAGTGAGCATGGCTGTTCCGCCCTTGGGGTACATCGTTATCTTGCCCATATTTGAAAGCTGTTGGATAAGGATTACCCAAACGGGCTTTCTGCCGGGCTGAGTTCCGAAAATATAGGGCAACTCAAGCACCGCAACATCCATGTTTTCGTCAGCAAGCGAAAGGGCCGCCTCCTCCTGGTCAATTCTGCTACGGATATACGGGTGCTTGCTGTAGAGCTCCATTTCGGGGAATTCCTTTGCAAAATAGCTAAAGTAGGAGCCGAGAATAACGGAGTTTTTAATCCCGCTCGCTTTTGCAAGGGAAATAAGCCTTTTTACGGGCTCAATGTTATATTTTCTATATGCTTCATAGACGGGCGGAGCAAATTCAACCCTTTCATCAACGCCTGCGGCAAAAACAAAACAGTCGCACCCGCTCATCATTGCCATGATATCCTTATCTGCCATGTCAAGGTAGTTGCCGAACTCAAGCTCCATTTCCTCTGGTATAGGAGCACCTTCCGGCAGAGGAGGCAGTGCTATTGATTTAACCTTGTGGCCCCTGTCAATAAAAATCTGTGCTGCAGCGCAGCCGAGAAGCCCTGTTCCGCCAATCATAAAAACTTTCATCATTATCCTCCTTCTGTGTATGCAATTACAATCATTCGCGCCGAAAGAAATAGTTTTTTGAATGCAATATATTTTACTACATAATAGTAAATCCGTCAAATTATTTCTTCGTTTTATGGTTTTTTATGCAAATGCAGGGGTCTTCCAAAATATATCCGGAAGCCCCTGCTGTTATTCCTTTATTTGTTGGCTATTATAAATCGTCCGCATCCTGAACAGGCTGATAGTCGTCCTCCTCAAATGCGTCATAAGGCGTGCCCGTATAACTGCCCAAGGTGTCGGAGGGATTAAATTCCACGGATGCCTCCCACAGCCCAATGATATCGTTGACCGGTTTTGCGTTTCCTGAATATTTATCTTTTTTTCTTTTTTTCATTCCAATACCTCCACGAAATATGATGCATATCAGCCATAACCAGCCGACATTAATTATTATATCTTTTGGTGTTGAAAAAATACCCGGATGTGTTAAAATAATGGCATGAAAAAGAATTTAAAAATAATTTTAATAGCTGTAATTGTTTCGGTTTCGTTATTATCCGCCGCCGTATTAACCGCCCCCTATCTTGGCAGGGTCTTCCGGCACTTGGCAAAGAATGAAACAACGCTACCCGCCGTGCAAACGGTGCGTGTAACCTTCCCGGAGGGCCTTACAGTGCGCCAAACTGCCCTGAAGCTTGAGGAAAACGGCGTTTGCTCCGCTCAGGATTTTATTGAAGCCGCAAACTCTCCCGCTCTTTCGGACGAGCTTTGGGAATTTGAAAACCCGCAGGGCAGGGCATACCTGCTCGAGGGCTACATCTTCCCCGACACTTATGATTTTTATGTCGGTGAGGATGCACAGAGTGTCCTTAACAGGTTTCTTAATAATTTCAAATTAAAATTCAACGATGAATTGCGCTCAAGGGTAAAAGAGCTTGGCTTTTCAACGGATGAAATAATAACACTCGCCTCTGTTATTCAGAAAGAGGCAAGCGTCCACAGTGAAATGGGGAAGGTTTCTTCAGTTTTGCACAACAGGCTCAAAAGCAATGCCTATCCACGCCTTCAGTGTGACGCCACAATAAGC